>JBFIHV010000370.1:0-2859 GCA_041601595.1 Amylibacter sp.
AACAGCGCCATGCCCAGAACCGGTCCGGGAATGATCAGGCCCGTGGCGCGGACTATGACTTCGCCCGCCAGTTGCAGTGCAAGGATCAGGGTCAGGGCATGGATCAAGGGGACGGGTCCTTCATTGCGTATCGCGGATACTTTGGCAGATCATCGGCAATATGCAACCACGGCAGCCTTTCGGCGTAATGCACGTGGAACTCGGGAACGAATCCGGACGGGTCGTCCAGCGACGCTGCGTATAGGTGGATTTCCCCCGCGTAGCGTTCTGCCTGAAAGGCCATCGGCGAGCCGCAGGTCCTGCAGAAGCGGCGGCTGACGCCGGGCGAGGAGTGATAGGTCTCGGGCATCGTTCCGGTCCAGGCGAAATTCTCCAGCGGAACGCCGATGTAGGCCGTCACCGGCGCGGCGCAGTTGCGCCGGCAATCGTCGCAGTGGCAGTAGCAAGCCCATGTGCCGGTGCCCGAAAACCGCCACGTCACCGCGCCGCAGAGGCAGCGTCCGGTCTTTGTCATCGCAGCTCCTCCAGCCTTGCCCGCGCCGAGTTGGATTTCGGGGTCCACAGGCCGCGCTCTATCGCTTCGGCCATCCGGTCCGCGATCTCCTTCAGGGCGGGGCCGTTGTTGTTTCCGATGAACTCCCGCGTGTCATCATCCTCCAGAAAGGCCGCGTAGACCAGATCGAAATGGTGGTTTTTGACCGCGCCGGTGGTGGCGGAAAAGGCGAAGAGGTAGTCGACCGTGGCCGCGATCTCGAACGCGCCCTTGTAGCCGTGGCGCTTGACGCCGTCGATCCATTTGGGATTCACGACGCGGGACCGGACGACGCGGCCGATCTCTTCTTCCAGTGTGCGGATCACGGGGCGTTCGGGGCGGGAGTGGTCGTTGTGGTAAACCGGTCGGTCGCGGCCCTGAAGGTGGGACACGGCCGCCGCCGCGCCGCCCTCGAACTGGTAATAGTCGTCGCTGTCCAGCAGGTCGTGTTCGCGGTTGTCCTGATTCTGCACCACGGCCTGAACCGTGGACAGCCGCGCGGTCAGCGCCTCTTTCGCGCGTTTCCCGTCGGCGTCCTTGCCATAGGCGTAGCTGCCCCAGTTCAGATAGCTCTCGGCCAGATCGGATTTATCACCCCAGAGGCGCTCGTCGATCATGGCCTGCAGTCCGGCGCCGTAAGCCCCCGGCTTGGAGCCGAAGACGCGGAAGGCGGCGGTGTCCGGACCCTCGGCACGGAAGGCGGCTGCGGCGGGGTTCATGTCGTCGGGCTCGTCGAGTTGCATTATGGCGCGGGCGGCGCTGTCCACCAGCGCGATCTGCTGCGGAAAGGCGTCGCGGAAAAAGCCGGACACCCGCAGGGTGACATCGACGCGCGGACGGTCCAGAACCGACAGGGGCGTGATCTCGAACCCCGTGACGCGGCGGTTGGCGGCGTCCCATTGCGGGCGCGCGCCCATCAGCGCCAGCGCCTGCGCGATGTCGTCGCCGCCGGTGCGCATGTTGGCGGTGCCCCAAGCCGTGAGCAGGATCGAGCGCAGCCAGTCGCCGTGATCCTGCAAGTGGCGTTCTATCAGCAGGGCGGCGGATTTCGCGCCCAGCGCCCAGGCGGTCGGTGTCGGGATCGCGCGGCTGTCGACCGAGAAGAAGTTCCGGCCTGTCGGCAGCACGTCCAGCCGACCGCGCGTCGGCGCGCCCGACGGCGCAGGGTCTACAAACCGGCCGTCCAGCGCGGTCAGAAGGCCGGATATTTCGGACGGGCCACAGGCCCTGACGGCGGGGCGGACGGTATCACTGACGCCTTGCAGCACGGCCTGCGTCCGGGGCCAGTCGCCCGCCGCCTGTCCGTCGAGCAGGTTGGCGGCCAGCATCTCGATCCGTTCCACCGTATCGCCGTTGCTGCGCCACGTGGCCTCCGATACGGCCGCCAGTTCGGGCGGTTTCGGGCCTTCGTAGCGGGCGGAGAGGCTGCAATCCAGCGGATCAAGTGACAGATCAAGATCGCTTGCCAAAGCCCTTTGCAGGCTCGAATTTTGTCCTTTCCCGTCGTTGCGCGGCACGCGGACAAGACTCTGCACCAGATCGCGTTCCAGCCTGCCCTCGGGCGATTGGCCGAAGATATGCAGCCCGTCGCGGATCTGCGCCTCTTTCAGGTCGCAGAGATATTCGTCGAGCTTCGCCAGATCACTGGTCTCGTCGGTTCCCTGCATACCGGCGTCCTGATCGATGCCGGTGGCGGATGTCAGCGCCAGTATCTCGCGCCGCAGATGGGTCAGGCGGCGCGGATCGACGCCGGCTGCCTCGTAGTATTCGTCCACCAGAGCCTCCAGATCGCGCAGGGGACCATAGGATTCGGCGCGGGTCAGCGGCGGCGTCAGGTGGTCGACGATTACGGCAGAGGCGCGGCGCTTGGCCTGCGTGCCTTCGCCGGGATCGTTGACGATGAACGGATAGACATGCGGATAGGGGCCGAGCGCGGCCTCGGGCCAGCATTCGTCAGATAGGGCCACTGCCTTGCCCGGCAGCCATTCCAGATTGCCGTGCTTGCCCATGTGGATATAGGCCTGCGCGCCGAATTGATTGCGCAGCCAGAAATAGAACGCCAGATAGTTGTGCGGCGGCACCAGATCGGGCGCGTGATAGGTGTCTTTCGGATCGATGTTATAGCCGCGCGCGGGCTGCACCCCGACCACGACATTGCCGAAACTCAGGATCGACAGGGCAAAGCCGTCCGCACCCAGAAACGGGTCGCTGTCCGGCGTGCCCCAGCGGGCCTCCATCGCTTCGCGCAGCGCCCATGGCAAGGTGTCGTACTGCGCCAGATAGTCGGATAGCGACAGGCGCTCGCCGCCGTCGCGCTTGGCGCGGTC
>JBFIHV010000371.1:0-2850 GCA_041601595.1 Amylibacter sp.
TAAGTTCTACAAGTGTTCTTGTTTTGTGTCAATGGATCGGCAAAAAATGGCTAAAACAGTGTCATCATTGCATCATAGAGCAGCTTGACGCCAGCCACTGTCAGCATTGCATAGGCGAACCGCGTGAAAAGCGTCTGGTCGATGATCGCGTGCAGGCGCAGTCCGGCGATGATTCCCAACACGACAAACGGCGCCAGCAGCAGGCTCGCCGTCAGGGTCTGCATCGTGAATTGCCCCAGCAGGCTGTATGACACGACTTTAAGCCCGTTGATGACGCCGAAAAAGGCCCCGAATGTGCCGACATAGGCGCTCTTGTCGAGGTTTTTGTGCAGCAGAAGCGCGCGCATCGGCGGGCCTCCGGCATGGGCGAAAAAGCTCGAAAAGCCGGCAACCGTGCCAAAGAACATGGCGGATTTCATTCCCAGCGCGACTTGCAGATTCGGCAGCGCTCCGCCCAGATAGTAAAGCCCCGCGAACCAAAGGGCGATCACGGCGACGGTAAGTTTCACCCAGGCCGGATCGAAGGCCCCGATGGAGAAGCTTGCGATCAAAACGCCGAGGATGCCGCCCGGAAGGCACAGAAGAACCAGGTCCTTGCGAATCTTGCGCCAGTATTTCCAGATCACCACGACATCTATGGCCGACAGCAGCGGCAGCAGGATCGCCGCGGCGACCAGCGGCGGCAGGAAAAGCGCCAGCAAGGGCACGGCGAGCGAACCAAGGCCTGTTGCCAGACCCGACTTCGACAAGCCTACGATGAAGACGACGGCGGCAGCGGCGAACATGAAGCCGAAGTCGTAGGGCATTTCTAGATACGGACGATTTGCACGGCTTCGCCTGCGCGTTTCGCCGGATCGTGCGGCGGCCGGACCAGCAGCGCGTCGGCCTGCGCCAGCACCGACATCAGCGAACTGTCCTGCCGGTCAAAAGCTTTTACCGTCAAGGCGTTGGTCGTGCTGTCCAGTTTGGCCCGCATGTAATGGCTGCGCGCGCCGTTCGGACCCAAATCTGCCGCAAGGATGGCGGTTTCACGCGGCAGCGCCGCCCTTTCAAGGCCGAGCATGGCATCGAGGGCAGGGCGCAGAAATACGTGTCCGCAGACCAGTGCGGACACCGGATTTCCGGGCAGTCCTATCATCGGGGTCGCATTGTACCGTCCGGCCATCAGCGGCTTCCCGGGGCGCATGGCGACTTTGTAGAATGAAGTTTCCAGACCGCTCTCCTGCGCCACCTTGCGAACCAGGTCATGGTCGCCGACAGAGGCGCCGCCAAGCGTCACAATCGCATCCGCGTCCTCACAAAGGTCCAGAATTGCGCGCAGGCTGTCCTCGTCATCGCGGGCGATCGGCAACAGGCGGGCGGTGCCGCCGAACTGTTCGATCAGGGCCTTCAGGGCGTAATTGTTCGACGAAGCGATCTGGTCCGGGCCGAGTTCGCCGCCCGGAGGGGCCAGCTCATCGCCCGTCGCCAGCAGAGCAATCGAGGGCCTGCGGCGCACCGTGACCCTGGCAACGTTCATCGCCGCAATCAGGCCGATATCGGACGGCCCAAGCCTGCGCGGCGCGGGCAGGCGGGTTCCGGTCTTAAAGTCGCCGCCCGCCGGACGGATGAAATCGCTCTCGTTCGGTCCGTCGGCGATCTCGATCTTTCCCTGCGCGCGCCGGATGTTTTCCTGCACGATGACCTTGCCCGCGCCTTCGGGCACCGGCGCGCCGGTGAATATCCGGACGGCCTCTCCTGCGCCCAGCGCCCCGTCGAAACCGCGACCGGCCGCGGATTCTCCGACAACGGAGAGTTTCGTTCCGATTTCGGCATCCTCGGCGCGGACGGCATAGCCATCCATGGCGGAGGACGCAAAGGGCGGCTGGTCGTGGGTAGCGACAACGTCCTCGGCCAAAACGCGGCCCTGCGCCTGCGAGATCGAGATCCGCTCGGTCCCGACCGGCTCGAACAGGTCGAGAATATGCGAAAGGGCTTCTTCGACCGATATCATTATTCCGCCTCGTAACGTCCTGATTTTCCGCCGTCTTTGAGCGATACGCGAACGTCCGTGATCCGCATGGACTTGTCCACCGCCTTGACCATGTCATAGACGGTCAGCGCCGCGATACTGACGGCGGTCAGGGCCTCCATCTCCACGCCGGTCTGGCCGGTGGTCTTGACGGTCGCCTCGATCAGGACAGAGTTGCTGCCGGCATCGGGCGTCAGATCGACCGTCACCTTGGTGATTGGCAGCGGGTGGCACAACGGGATCAGGTCAGAGGTCTTCTTGGCGCCCATGATGCCGGCCAGCCGCGCCACGCCCAGCACGTCGCCTTTCTTGGCGGTTCCGGCGGTGATCATGGCCAGCGTTTCCGGCTGCATGGTGATGCGGCCCCGCGCGACCGCGATCCGGCTGGTGACGGCCTTGTCCGAGACATCGACCATGTGCGCCGCGCCGCTTTCGTCGAAATGGGTGAGTTTGGGCATTATCCGGCCTCGGCGATTTCAGGGTTGGCAAGTAGGGCCTTCGTTGCGGCGGCAACATCCGCCTGCCGCATCAGGCTCTCGCCGATCAGGAAGTTGCGCGCGCCGACCGCAGCCAGTTCCGCAAGGTCGGCGGGCGTGAACAGCCCGCTTTCCGCTATGACCAAACGATTCTTTGGGACCAGAGGCGCAAGCGTCTTGGTCGTTTCCAGCGTCACCTCGAAGGTTTTCAGGTTGCGGTTATTGATCCCCATCAGCGGAGAGCGCAATTCCAGCGCGCGATCCAGTTCGGCGCGGTCGTGAACCTCCAGCAGGACATCCATGCCCCAGCCGAATGCGGCATCTTCCAGTTCCCGCGCCTGCGCATCGGACACCGAGGCCAGA
>JBFIHV010000372.1:0-2836 GCA_041601595.1 Amylibacter sp.
CGAACCACAAGCGCAGGGTCGATCCCGACTGGGTGGTGTTTCTGAACGGCGAGGAATTTGCCGTCGAGGTCCATCACGAGAACAGCGAAACGCGCGTGGTCTTCGATGACTGCGAGTCGCTGGAACTGCTGGTCGACTGGAGAGTCGGCGCGCCGCTGATCCACGCCCATATCTCGGGCAAGCTGATGACCGTCAAGGTCGAGCATGTGCGGGGCGGGGACATCCTGCGTTATCGCGGTGCGTCGCTGAAGGCGATGGTTCTGACCCCGCTGCGTGCCGGTCTGGTCAAGCTGATGCCTCTGAAACTTGCCCCGGACACGTCCAAATCGCTGCTCTGTCCGATGCCGGGCCTGCTGGTGTCGATGGCGGTGGCCGTGGGCGATACCGTCGAGGCAGGGCAGCCGCTGTGCACGGTCGAGGCAATGAAGATGGAAAACGTCCTGCGCGCGGAAAACAAGGTTGTCGTGTCGAAGATCAACGCGGCGGAGGGCGACAGCCTGGCGGTCGACGGAGTGATAATGGAGTTCGAGTGATGGATCATTTTCTATCGCTAATATATTGTTTAAAAGAGATACCTGAGGTTTAAACGATGACCACGAAAAAGGACCGCATGACAGTCCCGCAGACTTGGAAAGAGCTCGCCGAGGCGGAGCTTCGCGGGAAAACCGTCGAGGATCTGACCTGGCACACGCCGGAAGGGCTGGACATCAAGCCGGTCTTCACGGATGCGGACCTGCAGGGGCTGCACCATCTGCACAGCCTGCCGGGACAGGAGCCTTTCGTGCGCGGCCCCAAGGCGACGATGTACACCGGCAGGCCGTGGACCATCCGTCAATATGCTGGGTTTTCGACCGCCGAGGAGTCGAACGCATTCTATCGCAAGGCGCTGGCAGGCGGACAGCAGGGCGTTTCGGTGGCCTTCGATCTGGCGACCCATCGCGGTTACGACAGCGACCACCCGCGCGTGGTCGGCGACGTCGGCAAGGCGGGCGTTGCCATCGACAGCATCGAGGACATGAAAATCCTGTTCGACGGCATTCCGCTGGACAAGGTCTCGGTATCCATGACGATGAACGGCGCGGTCATTCCGGTGCTGGCCAATTTCATCGTCGCCGGAGAGGAGCAGGGCGTGAACCGCCGCGCGCTGTCGGGCACGATCCAGAACGATGTCCTGAAAGAGTTCATGGTGCGCAACACCTATATCTATCCGCCCGAACCCAGCATGAGGATTGTGGCGGACATCATTGAATATACAGCAAAAGAGATGCCGCGCTTCAACTCGATCAGCATCAGCGGCTATCACATGCAGGAGGCCGGCGCGACGCTGGTACAGGAGCTGGCCTTCACGCTGGCGGACGGGCGCGAATATGTCCGGACGGCGCTGGCGCGCGGCATGAAGGTGGATGATTTCGCTCCGCGACTGTCATTCTTCTTTGCCATAGGCATGAATTTCTTCATGGAGGCGGCGAAGCTGCGGGCCGCACGGTTGCTGTGGCACCGGATCATGTCGGAGTTCGACGCCAGGGACCCGAAATCCAAGATGCTGCGCACGCATTGCCAGACCTCGGGCGTGTCGTTGCAGGAACAGGACCCGTTCAACAACGCGATCCGCACGGCCTACGAGGCGATGTCGGCGGTTCTCGGCGGCACCCAGTCGCTGCACACCAACAGCTATGACGAGGCGATTGCCCTGCCGAGCGACGAGGCGTCGCGACTGGCCCGCAACACGCAACTGATCCTGCAAAACGAAACCGGCGTGACCAGGGTCGTTGATCCGCTGGCCGGGTCCTATTACGTCGAGGCGCTGACAGCGCAACTGGCCGAAGCGGCATGGGCGCTGATGGAAGAGGTCGAGGCGCTGGGCGGCATGACAAAGGCTGTTGCCGACGGCATGCCGAAACTGCGCATCGAAGAGGCCGCCGCGGCCCGCCAGGCGCGGATTGATCGCGGCGAGGAAGTCATCGTCGGGGTCAACAAGTTCCGGCGCGATAACGGTGAGCCTGTGATCGACGTTCGCGATATCGACAATGCGGCGGTCAGGGATGCCCAGATCGCGCGGCTGGCGACGGTTCGACGCTCCCGCGACGAGGCTGCCTGCACGGCCGCACTGGACGCTCTGGAAGCCGGCGCGCGCGGAAGCAAGGCAAACTTGCTGGAACTGGCGGTCGAGGCCGCCCGGGCCCGGGCAACCGTGGGCGAGATTTCGGACGCGATGGAGCGCGCCTTCGACCGGCACAGGGCGTCCGTCAAGACGCTGTCGGGCGTCTATGGCGCAGCCTATGCCGGCGATCCCGTTTTCAAGGCGCTGCAGACCGAAATCGAGACCTTTGAGAAAAAGAACCATCGCCGCCCGAAAATGTATGTCGCGAAACTGGGGCAGGACGGCCACGACCGCGGTGGCAAGGTGATCGCCAGCGCCTTCGGCGATATCGGCTTCGAGGTTGTCATGGGCGAATTGTTCCAGACGCCGGAGGAGGCCGCCGAGGATGCCATTGCCGAGGACGTGCACGTGGTCGGGATTTCCAGTCAGGCGGCCGGTCACACAACGCTGGCGCCGCAGCTGATCCATGCCCTGAAAAACCGAGGGCGCGGCGATATTATCGTGGTCTGTGGCGGGGTGATCCCGCAGAACGACTACAATTTTCTGAAACAGTGCGGCGTGCGGGCGATTTTCGGTCCCGGCACCAACATACCGGAAGCGGCGAGAGAGGTCTTTCACCTGATCTCGAACGGAAGCAGGTAAACGAGTTCGAACGAGGGCAATGGGAGGAAACCATGTCTTACAAGGAAATTTACGAAGCGGCACAGGCTGATCCGGAAAAATTCTGGATGGAAC
>JBFIHV010000373.1:0-2834 GCA_041601595.1 Amylibacter sp.
CGAAATGGACTTCCGGCAGACCCTCGGCCTGAGCCTGCTGGCGATCTACCGGACCGGAGAGACCTACAGCTATGTCGAATCCGAGGACCACAAGGGCACGCGTATCGGGGTGATCCCGTTTCAGGCTGGCGATACGCTGGTCGTCCACACCCAGTGGGAACGGCTGGTGCAGGCCAAGAAGAACCGGGGTCTCGTCGTGGTAACGTCGGACTTCCCGCAAGAGGAGCTGCGCCCGCAGAAGGTCGGCTGGGCGCTCGTGTTCTTCCTGATCGCCCTGACGCTGATCCTGACGACCGACATGCGCCTGTCGCTGTGCCTATTGGTCGGCGCCGTGGGCATGATGATCACCCGCGTCCTGTCCATCGACGAGGCCTATGACGCCGTCGGGTGGAACACGGTGTTCCTGCTGGCCAGCCTGATCCCGCTGGGCCAGGCGGTACAGTCGACCGGAACCGCCGAATGGATCGCGCATCATATCCTGGCGATATTGCACGGCTGGCCGGACTGGGCGCTGCAATCTGGTATTGCCTTGCTGTCCACGGCCTTCACGCTGGTGATGTCGAACGTGGGCGCGACGGTCCTGCTGGTTCCGCTGGCGGTCTCCATCGCGATTGCCGCCGGTGCCGATCCGGCCATCTTTGCCCTGACCGTCGCGATTTCGACCTCCAACTCCTTTCTGATCCCGACGCATCAGGTCAACGCCCTGATCATGGGGCCGGCGGGCTATCGTGTCATCGACTTCGTGCGCACCGGTGGCATTATGACAGTGCTGTTTCTGGTGGTATCCATCGCGATGATGAACCTCGTATTCTGACGGATGACGCCGCGCGCGCCGATGCGCGGAACCGTCCATTCGTTTCACGGTTGAAGAGAAGACGCCGAAAAGGGCATATTTTGGAACTTGACCCTTGCTCCCGAGGGGCAAATAAATGTATGCGCTTACATTACAACGTGATCACAAGGAACCCGCCCGATGCCACCCGCAGAACTGACATTGGAAATGATGGTCGTTCTGGGAATACTCGGGCTGACGATCGCTTTGTTCGTGACCGAGGTGCTTCGCGTCGACGTCACCGCCATTCTGATCATGGTTCTTTTGGGCTTGCTCAGCAACATTCCGGCGCTGAGCGGTCTGGCCGATATCCGGCACCTTTTCGACGGCTTCGCCTCGAACGCGGTCATCGCGATCATCGCGACGATGATCCTTGGCGCCGGGCTGGACAAGACCGGCCTGATGACACGGGTCGCATCGATAATCCTGAAATTCGGGGGATCGACGGAAAAGCGGCTTTTGCCGATCATCTGCGGTTCGGTCAGTTTCATCTCCAGTTTTGTCCAGAACGTCGGCGCCGCCGCGCTGTTCCTGCCGGTGGTCAGCCGGATATCGGCGCGCACCGACATTCCCCTCGCCCGCCTGCTGATGCCGATGGGCTTTTGCACCATCCTCGGCGGCACCATCACGTTGGTCGGCTCCTCGCCGCTGATCCTGCTGAACGACCTGATCGCCAGCAGCAATTCCGACTTGCCGGCGACGATGCAGATGCGCGAATTCAGCCTGTTTTCCGTCACGCCTGTCGGTCTGGCGCTGACCGCTTCGGGGATACTCTATTTCGTTTTGCTCGGGCGCTGGATCCTGCCGGGATCGCGCTACGGGCAGGATGCCACGTCCGGCCAGTCGATCCGCGAATACCTGAAGCGCCTCTACGGCCTGAACGCCGATATCTTCGAGGTCGCGATCCCCGAGGGCAGCCTGCTGCTCGGCGAAAAGATCGGCGAGATCATGGAGGCGCATCACCTCTATGTCATCGGCTATTACGACTCGGGCAACCGGATCATCGCGCCCAGACTGACCAACAAGATTACCAGCAAGTGCCGGATCGCCATCCTCGGCCAGCGCGAAACCGTGCAGGAAATGGTCTATGACCACGGCCTGACGCTGCTGCCCGCGCTGGACGTCTTCGCCGAGGATTTCGCCGCCACCAAGGCCGGCGTGGCCGAGATCGTTGTCCCGGCGAACAGCTCGTTTATCGGCAGGACAGCCCGGGAAATGGATTTCCGGCAGACGTTCGGGCTCAGCCTTCTGGCGATCCACCGCACGGGCGACACTTTCAGCTATGTCGAAACCGAGGATCACGAGGCCACGCGCATCGGGGTCATTCCGTTTCAGGCCGGTGACACTCTGGTCGTGCACACGCCTTGGGAACGCCTGATACAGGTCAAGAAGAACCGCAATCTGGTCGTGGTCACCACCGATTTCCCACAAGAGGAAATGCGTCCGAAAAAGGTCGGATGGGCCGTGTTCTTCTTTCTGCTCGCCCTCGGGCTGATGCTGTTCACGGAACTGCGCCTGTCGCTCTGCCTGATGACCGGCGCCATCGGGATAATCATAACCCGCGTATTGTCGATGGACGAGGCCTATGACTCGGTCAGCTGGCACACGGTCTTCATGCTGGCCAGCCTCATCCCGCTTGGACAGGCGGTGCAGGCCACCGGAACCGCCGAATGGATCGCGAACGGGATCGTGACGATCCTCGAAGGCTGGCCGGTCTGGGCGCTGCAGACCGCCGTCGCGGTGCTGTCCACCATCTTTACACTGGTCATGTCGAACGTCGGCGCCACCGTCCTGCTGGTGCCGCTCGCGGTTTCCATCGCCGTCGCTTCCGGCGGTGATCCGGCGGTGTTCGCGCTGACGGTCGCGATCTCGACCTCGAACTCCTTCCTGATCCCGACCAACCAGGTGAACGCGCTGATCATGGGGCCTGCGGGCTATCGCGTCATCGACTTCATCCGGATCGGCGGCATGATGACCGTGCTCTACCTCGTGGTGACGATCG
>JBFIHV010000374.1:0-2820 GCA_041601595.1 Amylibacter sp.
CGGCGGCCGATGATCGTGACGGCGCAGCAGTTTCTGGCGCTGGGCTATATGCTGGGCGCCGGTGTCAAGGTTCTCAACCTGTGCCCCTGCGAGGAATACCTGTCCTCCGGTTACTATGTCTCGTTGATAGCCGAGGCGCGTGGCAACCGGACCCTGCCGTCAATCGAGACGATCTCGGGACTGGTGACCAAACGGCTCTACCAGCAATATCTGGAGGAACTGAGCCGCGTGTTGCCCGCGGCCGAGGTCCTGGAGCCCCTGCGTTCGGCCAAGACCGGAAATATCTCGCTCGAGCTGTATTTCGGCCAGACAGACCAGCCTTGGGCACGCCAGATCGCCAAGCGATGTTATCAGCTTTTCGCCGCACCGGTTCTGGAAATTCTGGTCGTCGAGCGTAAGGGCAAATGGGCGATAGACTATATCTGGCCGCTGTCTGTCTCTTCCGTCGACGCGAAGGACAGGCCGAGGTTCACGGCGGCGCTGATGGCGGCGCTCAGCCCGTCCTTGCCGCGCCCGGTGGGTCGGCAGAGCTATCCTTTCGATCTGGCGATTCTGGTGGATCCGGACGAGAAACTGCCGCCGTCGGACGCGCGCGCCCTGACGTTGACGATCCGCGCGCTGGCCAAGCAGGAAATCCATTCCGAGCTGATCGGCAAGGACGATTTCAAGCGGCTGAACGCGTTCGATGCCCTCTATATCCGGACCACCACGAATATCGACCACTACAGCTATCGCTTTTCGCGCAAGGCCGCCGAGCTTGGCCTGCCTGTGATCGACGATCCGCAATCGATCCTGCGCTGCTCCAACAAAGTGTTTCTGGCCGAGGCCCTGACCCGCGCCGGACTCGACACGCCGCAGACGCGGCTTGTGACCCGCGCGAACCTCGCTTCGGTCGCGAAAGCGCTGCCCTATCCCTGCGTGCTGAAGATACCCGACGGGTCGTTTTCGCGCGGGATGGTCAAGGCCAGGAATGCCGAAGAGTTTCTGGCGGGCGCGCAAACCATGCTTGCCGACAGCTTTGTCATTCTCGCGCAGGAATTCCTGCCGACGGACTATGACTGGCGTATCGGCATCCTCGACGGCGAGCCGATCTTTGCCTGCAAATATTTCATGTCTCGCGGCCACTGGCAGATTTATCACCACAAATCCGCCGGTCAGGTCAGTTCCGGCGGCTTCGCCTGCTGCACGCTGGAAGACGTGCCCGCCGTCGTGTTGCAGGCTTCGATCCGCGCGAGCCTGACGATCGGCGACGGGCTCTATGGCGTCGATGTGAAACATCTGGCTGACCGGGCCGTGATCATCGAGGTGAATGACAATCCGAATATCGACTCCGGCGTCGAGGACAAGATTTACGGCGAGGCGATCTATGCCAACCTCGCCGCCGTGTTCCGGCGCCGTATACTTGCCTCCAAGGGCGTTTCCGGCGGCTGAATCGCGCGGGACCGGCCCGGTCCATATTTCGCAGCCCCTATACATTTGCCGCGAAAGACATTAGGTGGCAGCCTAGCTGCGCTCTTGTCTGCAATTCCGGATATTTTGCAGGTAATGAAAACAGGGACGGGGGCAATTCCCCGACATCCCAAAAACAGAAGATTCTATCGTGATACAAACACTCGCCGACGCGCTCGCCCAGCGCGGATACACAGACCTGACGCCGGTGCAACTGGCCGTCACCGACCCTGCGCTTGAAAATGCCGACCTGCTGGTCTCGGCGCAGACCGGATCGGGTAAAACCGTCGGTTTCGGGCTGGCCATCGCGCAGACCCTGCTGGGCGACGCCCTGCAATTCGGACCGGCGGCCAAGCCACTGGCGCTTATCATAGCCCCGACCCGCGAACTGGCCTTGCAGGTCAAACGCGAACTGTCATGGCTTTACCTCAAGACCGGGGCGGTCGTTGCCTCCTGCGTCGGCGGCATGGACATGCGGGACGAACGCCGTTCGCTGGAACGCGGCGCGCATATCGTCGTCGCCACGCCCGGGCGCCTGCGCGACCACATCCAGCGCGGTTCGCTCGACATGGGCGACCTGCGCGCCGTCGTGCTGGACGAGGCCGACGAGATGCTCGACCTCGGGTTCCGCGAGGATCTGGAGTTCATTCTGGGTGAAGCGCCCGAAGGCCGCCGCACCCTGATGTTCTCCGCCACCGTTCCCCGCGCCATCGCAAATCTGGCCAAGAGCTATCAGAAAGAAGCGGTCCGCGTCACCACGACGGCAGAGACATCGCAACACGCCGATATCGAATACCGCGCCCTGAATGTCGCGCCGCGCGACGCCGAGAACGCGATCGTCAACGTTCTGCGCTATTATGAAGCCCCGAACGCGCTGGTGTTCTGCAACACGCGCGAGATGGTCAACCGCCTGACGACACGGTTTTCGAACCGCGGGTTTTCTGTCGTGGCGCTGTCCGGCGAACTGAGCCAGAACGAACGCAGCCATGCGCTTCAGTCCATGCGTGACGGACGCGCGCGCGTCTGTATCGCGACGGATGTCGCGGCGCGCGGCATCGACCTGCCCAATCTGGAACTGGTGATCCACGCCGATCTGCCGTCGAATTCCGAAACCCTGTTGCACCGGTCCGGCCGCACCGGCCGCGCGGGGCGCAAGGGCGTCAGCGTCCTGATCGTGCCGGGCAAGGTCCGCAAAAAGGCGGAACGCCTGCTGGCCGGCGCTAAGCTAACGGCGCAGTGGGGCGATGCGCCCTCGGCCGATATGGTGCTGGAGCGCGACGAGGAACGCCTGCTGTCCGATCCGGTCTGGGAGCAGGAACCGACAGAGGCGGAAGCCGCTGCCGCGCAAAAACTGCTGTCGCGTTACACCCC
>JBFIHV010000375.1:0-2802 GCA_041601595.1 Amylibacter sp.
GCGATCGTGTTCGCCAGAATGGCCAGCAAGAGGCCTAGCGTGAAATACCCGACTATCACCTCGCTGATCACGAAAATCTCGCCAAACAGGCTGTCTGCGGTGACATCCCCGAAGCCGAGCGTCGTGTAGGTCACGACCGAGTAATAGAAGGGCGTGAACCAGGTCTTCGCGGAGTTGGAGTAATCCATGATCTTCCAGTCATAGATCATGTCGAACAGATAGATGAAACCGTAGAACATCGCGATGATCGTGGCGTAGAAGCCGACCTTCAACAGGCTGCGGCCGTTGTCGATCAGCCCCCAGGCGCGGAACAGCAGCAGGTCCATCGTCCGGACCCATCCCGGCGGTTTGTCCAGGATCGCCTGCCTCAGCGTGTCGATGTAATCCTGATCCTTGGCGTCGCGTACGAACAGGGCGTTGCCATAGGTCGTCTCGACGCCGCGCACGCCGTAAAAGAACCCGCTCATGTCCCGGAACGTGCCGTATTTGATATGGGTGATATTGGCGTCCGCGAGTTGGGTGAAGTGAAACTTGGCGCCGGTCACGTTGGCGCGGGACAGGTTGGCGCCGGTCAGGTCGCCGTGCGACAGGTCGCATCCGCGCAGATCGGCGCCGGAAAAATCCGCTCCGCGCAGGTTCGCGCCGCGGAAATCGGCCTTGCGGCAGTCCGTGGCGGACAGGTCCGCGCCCTCCAGATCGGTTTCCTGCAGGATCGCGCCGCGCAGGTCGGCCTTGTAGAGCGCGGCCTTGGTCATCTTGGCCTCGGACAGGTCCGCCTCTGCCAGGACAGCTTTTTTCAGGTTGGTGCTGGACAGGGACGCCCGATAGAAATCACTGCGGGAAAAGTCGATTTCGGCAAGGTTCTTGCGGGACAGTTTCGCCTCGGAAAATTCGCCCCCGGTCATGGCGTCGGGCCGCGTTTTCAGTTCGGAGAAACATTTTGCCCAATTGGCCTCGCCCGCTGAAGGCGCGGCCTTCGATCCGGTGTCCGGCGGGATGCTGTCCTGTTTCGTCACGCGTGTCCTTATCCTTCGAGGAGTTTACCTATCTTTTCCAGAAGCCGTTTCAACTCCACCGGCTTGGTGTCGTAGTCGTCGCAACCTGCTTCCAGCGCTTTTTCCATGTCTCCGGCCATGGCGTGCGCCGTCAGGGCGATGATCGGGATGGCCTTCGTCGTCGCGTCGTTCTTCAGGTGGCGGGCGGCTTCCCAGCCGTCCATTACCGGCAGGCTCATGTCCAGCAGGATCAGGTCCGGTTGCTCTGACCGGGCCATCTCGACCCCCTGTTTTCCATCGAAGGCCATCCGGACCTCGAACCCGCGCTTTTTCAGGCGGCGGGACAGCATGTCCCTGTTCATCTCGTTGTCTTCGACCAGTAGTAACCGTGACATGGTTCCCCCCGCTTTTTTCAAAATTGTAGTCAATGTTTCGGGACTAAGCAAACAAACTCGGGTCCGACCGTCAGCCGGATCGTGAAAGCAGACGTTCGACGAGTTTCCGCACGTGCATTTCTATCATGGTTTCGAACTGCTCCGGCGAGTCGAACATGTGGAAGGCCCCCGCATACGAGCCGTCGTCCCCCATCAGGTGCTTCTCGACATAGGCCTTCAGCCGGTCGATCTGCTCGATACGCTCGAGCACCGTGGCTTTGTCCGCCAGCGAAACGGTCGGCGCGCCGCTCTTGCGGTAGAGCAGCATTTCGGGGAAACCGTTCTTCAGGTAGCCGCTCAGCGCATCCTCGAATTCGAAGGCGGTGCCGGAGTCGTAGATGGTTCCGTCCGGCCGCGTAATCGTGTCGGGCAGAGGCGATCCGATGCGGCTCCACAGGATGCCGATATAGATCTCGGTTTCGCGCGGCGGGTGGATCTGGGCCTGAAACGTGTCGGATGCCAGCAAGGGTTCCTCTTCCCAGAGGATCGGGATCATCAGGGCGCGGCCGGTGAATTCGTCGTTCAGGCGGCCCAGCACGGATTTCACGATCAGCCGCTCTGGTATCACATCGCCCGGCGATGAGATGAAAACCTTGATCTGTCTTGCCGCATTCCGGCGCAGGCGGACTTTTTCCAGACAGGCATTGATCCGCGCCGTCAGCAGTATCGGATTGAAGGGTTTTGCGACGTAGTCCTCGGCGCCGCTGAGGATGCACTGCACCACAAGTGTCGAGTCGTCCGAGGCCGACAGCATGATCACCGGAATTGCGCGCAACCGCGCGTTTGCCTTGATCGCCTGCAATGTTTCCAGCCCCGAAAGGCCCGGCATCATCTGGTCGAGCAGGATCAGGTCGAACTTGCGCTCCGCCAGCAGGTCGAGCGCCTCGCGGCCCGATCCGACGGCGACCGAGACGTAGCCGCCGCGTTCCAGGCGGCGGGTCAGCAGTTCGCGGTTGGCCGGATCGTCGTCGACGATCAGGATCTCGCCGCCGATGCCGGCAATGGTCGCCGGCGCCGTGTCGGGCGGCGCTTTCGCAGGGGCCGGTTTCGCCTTGGCGACCTTGGTCCCGGAACTGCCCAACAGGTCAGGATCGATATTTTCCAGCATGGACACGACAAGTTTCTGGGCGTCTGCAATATGGTTCAGATCGCCGAGTATTTCCGTCCGGTCGTCGTCCAGCGCATCCTCGCGCAGCATTTCCGCATATCCGGCAATGTGGTTCAACTGCAGGCGCATCTGGAATTGCGCGTCCTGGATGTTGATCTCTTCCGGCGAGGTCTTGGTCTCTCCGAAGAACTGGTCGACCATCGCGAGCAGTTTCTGTCCGGCGGTGTGGATCGCCTGCAGGTCATGCTGGCAGGCCTTGAGGGCC
>JBFIHV010000376.1:0-2767 GCA_041601595.1 Amylibacter sp.
CCGTGAAATCGCCGTCGGCGACATTGCCGCCGGTCGCCATCCCGACCAGCAGGTCGGTGGCATAGGCGCGCCCCGCCTCCCACTTGTTGAACGGGTCGCTGTCATGCGCCAGCAGAAAGGCGCGCTCGGCGCTGGTGGTGTCACGCTCCAGAATGACCGGCGCGGAGAACCCCCGCAGGATCGAAGGCACCGGCCTTTCCTTGAAGCCCTCGACGCGGATCGTGGTTTTCGCCTCGGTCAGTTCGACCAGCATTTCGTCCAGCGGCTCCGCGCCGGTGTGGTCCAGAAATCCCAGCCTTATCGGAATGACCTGTGGCTTCTTGGTCTTTTGCCCCGGTGTCGGCGGGTTGGTTTGCTCGAAGGTCATGGAATAGACCCCGTCGCTGAAGTCGTCCGTCACCTTGACATGCGGCGTGCCCGACTGCGCGTACCACAGCGCGAATTGCGACAGGTCGCGGCTCGTCGTATCCTCGAACACCCTGATCCAGTCCTCGATGGTGCAGGCCTGCCCGTCGTGGCGGTCGAAGTACAGGTCCAGCGCCGCACGGTAAGCTTCGTCGCCGACCAGCAGCTTCAGCATGCCGATGACTTCCGCGCCTTTCTCATAGACGGTGGCGGTGTAGAAGTTGTTGATCTCGATGTATTCCGTCGGGCGCACCGGATGCGCCAGCGGGCCGGCGTCCTCGCGGAACTGGCGCGCGCGCAGTTGCAGCACGTCCTCGATTCTCTTGACGGCATGCGACCGCTGGTCGCCGGAAAACTGCTGGTCGCGGAACACGGTCAGCCCTTCCTTCAGGCAGAGCTGGAACCAGTCGCGGCAGGTGATGCGGTTGCCGGTCCAGTTGTGGAAATACTCGTGCGCGATGATGCCCTCGATCAGCTTGTAATCCTGATCGGTGGCGGTTTCCGGGCTGGCCAGCACGTATTTAGAGTTGAACACGTTCAGCCCCTTGTTCTCCATCGCGCCCATGTTGAAATCGTCCACCGCGACGATCATGAACAGGTCCAGATCGTACTCCCGCCCGTAAGCCTCTTCGTCCCAGCGCATGGAGCGTTTCAGCGCGTCCATGGCATAGCCGCATTTGCCCTCGTCGCCCGGGCGGACGAAAATCCTCAGCTCGACCTCGCGCCCCGACATCGTGGTGAACGTGTCGTCGTAGGACACCAGATCGCCCGCCACCAGCGCGAACAGGTAGGCCGGTTTCGGCCAGGGGTCGTGCCATTTTCCAGGCTCCAGCCGGTTGCCGTTCGACAGCAGGACGGGGGCGTCGCCCGAAACGGTCACGCTGAAAATGCCCATAACGTCGGGCCGGTCGGGGTAATAGGTGATCTTGCGGAACCCCTGCGCCTCGCACTGGGTGCAATACATGCCGCCCGACATGTACAACCCCTCGAGCGCGGTATTGGCCTGCGGGTTGATCTCGACTTCCGCCTCCCAGACGAAGCCCTCCTGCGGCACCAGGTCGTGCGGCACGCTCAGGCCCTCGTTGTCCAGCAATACCTCGTCCTTCGACAGGACTCGCCCGTCGATCCGCGCCTCGATCAGTTTCAGGTTCCGCCCGTCCAGCCGCAATTCGTGCGGGCCATCCGATGCCCGGCCGCTGTTTGCGGCGAATCTGATTCGTGACCTGACCTGCGTCGCCGTCGGATTCAGCGCGAAATCGAGGTCTACGGTCTCCACCCAGAAGGCGGGCGCGGTATAGTCAGCCAGCTTGATGCTCGGCGCGGAAGTTTTGGGTCGCATGCTCTGTTCCTTGGTTTCGTTGCCATGTGGTCAAGAATCGCCATGGGGTTCAAGCCCATATAAGGCCCGGGCCGTAATTGACACCTGCCAAGATGGTATTATCTACCGGGCGACTGCAAGAATTGGTCACAAAATAAAACCAATGACGGCTATTGAAATGAAGCCGTGTTTCCAATATGAAACTTTGGCATGCAAATGTATACTATTGGGGGTGCACCATGAGTCGCGTAGATCGTTTTGGCCTGCAGGTTGACAGCCAACTTGCGGATTTCCTTGAAGCCCAGGCCCTGCCGGGCACCGGAGTGGACGCCGACCGCTTCTGGAAGGGATTTTCCGACCTCGTGCACGACATGGGTCCGGTCAACCGCGATCTTCTGGCGACGACGGCCTATCTGCAATCCCAGATCGACGCGTGGCACATCGCCCACCGCGGCAAGGAATTCGACTTCGACAAGTACAAGGCCTTCCTGACCGGCATCGGATATCTGGTGGCCGATCACACGCCTTTCCGTGTCGAGACCGAGAACGTCGACCCGGAAATCTCGGAAGTCGCGGGGCCGCAACTGGTCGTGCCGGTCATGAACGCCCGCTATGCGCTGAATGCCGCGAATGCCCGCTGGGGATCGCTCTATGATGCGCTTTACGGCACTGATGCGATGGGCACCGCGCCCTCGGGCAAGGGATTCGACCTCGAACGCGGCCGGAAAGTCATGGCCTGGGCCAAGAATTTCCTCGACGACGTCTTCCCGCTGGCCTCCGGCAGTCACGCCGACATCTCGGGCTATCGCGTCGAGGGCGGCGCGCTGCTGACCGACGACACCGGCCTGGCCTATCCCGGCGCCTTTGCCGGATACAGGGGCGACCCCGCCGCCCCGACCGCGATCGTCCTGAAAAACCACGGACTGCACGCCGAACTGGTGATCGACCGCGACAATGTCATCGGCAGCGTGGACAATGCCGGCGTCGCCGACATCATCCTCGAAAGCGCCATGTCGACCATCATGGATTGCGAGGACAGCGTCG
>JBFIHV010000377.1:0-2749 GCA_041601595.1 Amylibacter sp.
AAGCGACAGGCCTTTAGTGCCTTCGGGAGCGCCGGGGGTGCGGGCCAGCACGAGGTGGATGATGTTTTCGGTCAGGTCGTGCTCGCCGGCTGAGATGAATATCTTTTCGCCGGTAATGCCGTATGCGTCGTCTCCGCGCGGTTCGGCCCTGGTGCGGATCAGGCCCAGATCGGTTCCGCAATGCGATTCCGTCAGGTTCATCGTGCCGCCCCAGTCGCAGCTGACCAGCTTCGGCAGGAAAGTCTGTTTCTGCGGGTCGGAGCCGTGCTTGTGGATCGCCGTATAGGCCGCATGGGTCAGGCCGTGGTACAGTGAAAATGCGTGGTTCGCGCCGCAGAGCATCTCTCCCACCGCGGTTTGCAGCAGATAGGGCATCCCCTGTCCGCCATAGTCGGGATCGCAGTCCAGACCGGTCCAGCCGCCCTCGCGAAGAGCATCAAAGGCCTGCTTGAAACCGGCCGGCGTCCGCACGACGCCGTTTTCCAGCGTGCAGCCCTCGGTATCGCCGGTCGCGTTGACCGGGGCCAGCACCTCGGCCGAAATCTTGCCGGCCTCCTCCAGCACCGCCGCGGTGAAGTCGGGGGACAGTTCCTCGTAGCCGCCGATCTTGGCGGCAGAGGCTTGCAGCACTTCCTGCAGCACGAATTGCAGGTCGCGGGTCGGCGGGGTGTAGCTTGTCATTGTCAGCTCCGGTGCTTGTTTGTGCGTTGACCGCTTTCGGCGTGCGCGAGGCAGTTGGATTTTTGTCCGCCTTCAATCGTCATTCCCTATCCGCGACCGCTTTGTCAGAGTCGGCGCATTGTCCGTCGCCTATGCAGCAAGGGCCGCGCGCGCCGTCACGCTTCGGTCTTGCGAGGCCTCTGGAAACGGGAAAACGCGGGGTGCGCGGCGTTACCGCGAACCCGGCGCGCATTTCCCTTTTGGATGTCAATTCCGCAGGCATCCGGCCCTCCTGAATGCATACTACACTCTGGAAATCATGCTGCATATACGATGGGGGTTCACTTTAGGTTGTATCTGCGCAAACCGACGTCGCGTCATTGCTGCAACTGCTCCAGAGTCAGCTGGCGAAGACCCGACAATTCGTCGATCGCTTCCTGCAACTGCGCCTTGCGCGACTCGAGTTCCTCGATCTGGGCTGTGGACATTTCGACCATGCGTTCCATCTGGGCGCGATTGTCGTTATGTCCGTTGTACATGTCCAGCCACTGCCGGATTTCCTCCAGCGTGAAGCCGAAACGCCGGCCGCGCAGGATCAGTTTAAGGCGGGCCCTCTCGCGCGGTCCGTAGAACCGGCTGCGGCCTACTTTCTCGGGCGAAAGCAACTCGATATATTCATAATAACGAAGAGTGCGCGGAGTCACATCGAACGTCGCGCACATCTCTTTCAAAGACAGAACTTTATCCGGCATCGCTTTTTGAAGTTGTTTCCCACGTCGGGCCGTTTTGCCATTTACGCGGCGTCACTGCAAGCTTTATAGGAAACCGGGTGCGAAAAAGTAAAAGCCGTAAGCGACGAAAAACGCCGGGATCGCGCTGTAGATCGTGGCGAGCAGGGCCGCTTTCGGGTTCAGGGCAATGGCGGGAAACAGGGCGTCGCCGTCATTGGCGATCGAGTTTCCGATCAGCGCCGAGAACGGGATCAGCCCGTTTATGTAGAATGTCGTGACGAGGATTTGCGGCCCGCAACCGGGGATGAAGCCGACCAGAATGGCCATCAGCGGCAGCAGGATGCCGACGGTCTTGAACATCGCTTCCAGATCGAGGCCTGCAAAGCCGTTCAGATATTCGAACAGCAGGAAAGCAAGGATAACCCAGGTAGTGATGAAACTGGTTTCCTCGGTGACGCGCGTCATCGCGTTGTCCGTGGTGTTTGTCAGAGCCTTCAGAGGCGAGGCGGCCCAGACGAATATCCCGATCGCGATCCCGGTCAGGGCGATCGTTGTCTCGATCTTGGCGGTGATGCCGGTGAACTCGGCCTGTGCCAGCGCCATGACGCCGAACGCCAGTCCCGGCAGGAACACCAGGCCGTACAGATAGTCCCGCGTCCTTCTCGCGCCGATGCGGAAGACCTCGAATGTCTCGCCGCCGGATTGGAACTCTCTTTTATCGAGCAGATCGACGATATAACCCGAGATGATGCCCGTGGCAAAAGCGACCGGCAGCAGGACAAGCGCAGCATCCGGGCGTTTTGCGATCAAGAGAAAGGCCGCGTCGCCCATGGTCGCGGTCAGCGTCGCGACCACGGCGCCCATGCTCACGTTGCCGGACGAATAAGCCGCCACGACGACCACGGCGCCGCCGCACCCCGGCAGGGCGCCAAGACAGGAGGCAAGCGGAACCTGCGCGTATTTCGCATGTTTGAAGATGCGGCCGATATCGACGCCGAAGACCTTTTCGGCGCCGTAGAAAAGATAGAGCGTGGCCGCGACGAAAACCGATACGCCGATATAGGCGTCCTGCAATGCCTGCCGGGTAATCTCTCCCAGGGTGCCGGGGGCTGCGGCGGTGGCCAGAAGGAACAGGGCGAACAGCAGTCGATTGGTCTGAAACGGCCCGATGCGCCCGGGTAAGCCGCGGATTACGCTCCGTCCGCTGACGGGCAGGGCGCGTGACTGACTCAGAGCTTCTGGCGACATCGACATTTTGGGTCATCTTTGCTATTGAGAATTATTCTCATTAACATAAATAGCGCTTGCGTCTGCAATTGCAAGAGAAATAATCATAGGGGTCCGTCGCCCGTGTTTTC
>JBFIHV010000378.1:0-2742 GCA_041601595.1 Amylibacter sp.
CAGGAAATGGGTCGCCGGGATCGCTGTTCCGATAGCCTGAGCCCAGCCCGGCATTCCGGCAAAGGGAAACATGAAGCCCGACAAAAGGATCGAGGGCAGCAGGGTAAAGAAAGATATCTGCATCGCCTGCATCTGCGATTTGGCGACGGTCGAGATCAGGAAGCCAAGCGCCAGATTGACCACGATATACAGGTTGAAGCCGGCGAAAAAGGCGAAGGGACTGCCGATGAACGGCACGTCGAACAAGAACCGCGCGGCGATCAGAAACACCAGCGTCTGGACATAGCCGACAAGAACATAGGGCGTGATCTTGCCCAGCATCACCTCGAACGGGCGGACCGGCGTTGCGATCAGCGCCTCCATGGTGCCGCGCTCGGTCTCGCGCACGATGGCGACGGCGGTGATCATGACCATGGTCATTGACAGGATGATGCCCAGCAGGCCGGGTACGATATTGGTCGAGGTCTTGCCCTCGGGGTTGTACTGCTTGTGAACGGTCACCGAAAATGGCGGCGCGGCGCCGGCGGCGTATCGCAGCGGGCCGGTCAGGGTCTGGCGCACCGCCGTATCGACGATGCCGGAGATCGCACCGACCGCCGCCCCCGCCGCGGCAGGATCGGAAGCATCCGCCGACAGCAGGATTTCCGGCGCAAGCCCGCGCACCACGTCGCGTTCGAAGCCGGGCGGGATCACGACCACGAAGCTTGCCGACCCGTCGCGCAGCGCGCGGTCGCCGTCCGCTTGGCTGGTGACGATGCCCTGAAAGTCGAAATAGTCCGAGGTTTTCATTCCCATCAGAACCGCGCGGGTCACCGGGCCCTGATCCGCCATCTCGACCAGTGTCGGCAGGTTCTTCGGATCGGAGTTGATGGCAAAACCGAACAGCAGCAACTGCATGATCGGTACGCCGATCATCATGCCGAAGGTAATTCGGTCTCGCCGCATCTGGACGAATTCCTTGAACAGGACGGCCCCGAAGCGGATGAAGGAAAAGCTCATTCCGCCGCCTCTTTCGAAGTCATGAAATTATCGGTGGCGGTGGCCATCAGGTAGATAAACGCCTCTTCCAGCCCGCCTTTCTGCTTTTGCCAGTGATATGTGCCTTTCTTCTGGTACTCCGCGGCCACGCGGTCCAGCGCCGCGCCATCCGTGCTGGACACGTGCAGGACCGACCCGAACCGCGCGACCTGCTCGACGCCTTCGGTGCGGCGCATTTCGGCTTCCATTGCGGTGATGTTCGGGCCTTCGATCCGCCACGTGGTCAGCCCGATCATATCGGGAATATCCGGGGCAGGGCCGTCGATGAGCTTTTTGCCATAGGCGATATAGGCGATGTAGTCGCACTGCACCGCCTCGTCCATGTAATGGGTCGAGACCAGAACGGTCACGCCCTTGGCTGACAGGCGGCGGATCTCATCCCAGAAATCGCGCCGCGCCTTGGGATCGACGCCCGCCGTCGGTTCGTCGAGCAACAGAAGCTGCGGGTCGTGCAGCATGCAGCAGGCCAGCGACAGGCGCTGTTTCCAGCCGCCGGACAGGGTACCGGCCAGTTGATCGGCGCGGTCGGTCAGGCCCAGCCCCTTCAAGGCATCGTCAACGCGGGCCTTGCGGTTTGTCATGTGGAACATGCGGGCGATGAAGTCGAGGTTCTCGCGGATCGTCAGGTCTTCGTAGAGCGAGAACCGCTGCGTCATATAGCCGACATTTTCCTTGATGCTCTGCGGCTCGGTCAGGATGTCATAGCCCAGGCACTGACCGTTGCCGCCGTCGGGTATAAGCAGCCCGCACATCATCCGGATCGTTGTCGTCTTGCCGCTGCCATTCGGCCCGAGGAAGCCGTAGATCGCGCCCTTGGGCACGTCCATGTCGAAATGGTCAACCACCGTCCGCGACCCGAAAATCTTGGTCAGGCCCCGCACGGAAATCGCCATATCGCCGATGGTCATGGCGCGGGCCTCAGGGTGACGGGCTGGCCCGGTAACAGGCCGTCGGCGTGTTCCAGCAGGGCCTCTGCCCGGAAGACAAGGCGCGCGCGTTCGTCACGGCTGTAGATGATCGGCGGCGTGTATTGCGGGTCCGAAGCCATATAGGTGATCCGCGCGGTCATGCCGTCGTCGCAACCGTCGCAAGTCACGCTCAGCCTGTCGCCGATATGCGCGGCGGCGCGCTCCGGTTCGGGAATGAAAAAGATTGCCTTCAGCCGGTCGGGCGGAAAGATCGACAGGATCGGCGCGCCGGTCGCGGCGACTTCCCCTGCGTCGAAATAGACACGGTCGACGATGCCGGCGACAGGCGCTTCGATGGTCCGGTCATCCAGATTGGACTTTGCGATGGCAGCCTGCGCAATCGCCATGTCCAGCGACGCCTCCGCCGCCAGGCGCTGGGCGTCGCGGGCGGGCAGTTCGGCGACCCGCAACTGCGCCTGCAATTGTTCGATTTGCGCCTCGGCTCGGGCCAGATTGGCGCGGTCCGTATCCACCTGCGCGGGCGGAACAAGCCCGCGCTCCAGCAGGGCGGCGGACCGGTCCAGCGTCGTCTGCGCCAGCGTCTGGTCGGCATAGGCCCGGCGCAACGTGGCGCGGATCACTTCGATTTCGGCCTCGCGGCTGCCGGTCTGCAGGTTGTCCAGTTCGGCTCTGGCCACGGCGACGCCCGCTTCGGCGGACCGCAAGGCCTCGGCCTGCGCGGTTTCTTCCAGCGTCAACAGCAGTTGCCCTGCGGTCACCTTGTCGCCTTCGGCGG
>JBFIHV010000379.1:0-2703 GCA_041601595.1 Amylibacter sp.
AGAGGCGTCCAGCGGAGGTGTCCAGACCGACAGGCCACCCAGCGCCAGACGGCGCCAGTCGAATTTCGGCCCCGGATCGGCCTTGCGGCCGGGCGCCATGTCGGAATGGGCGATGACCCGTTCGGGCGGGATGCCGTGGCGCTGCAATATGGCGTCCAGCAAGCTTTCGAGCGCCGCCATCTGCGGCTCTGGAAAAGGCGGCATGCCGGCCAGGGGGCCTGCGTTGGCCAGTTCGATGCCGATGGAATGGGAATTGACGTCGCGCACCTGTCCCCAGGCGCCCGTACCCGCATGCCAGGCGCGCGCGTCTTCGGGAACCAGCGGCGTGACATCTCCGGTTTCGGAGATCACGTAATGGGCGGAAACCTCGGCGTCGGGGTCGCACAGTCGGCTGATGGCGGCCTCTGCGCTGTGCATCGCGGTATAGTGCAGCACGACCATGTCAGGCGACAGACCGTGCCGCCGCTCGCCCTTGTTCGGGCTTCGGGCGGCAACCGTCACCGATGCCCCGGCCATGTTCCGCTAACGAACCAGTTTGCGATAGGCTTCCGGCGTCCATTTGCAGGCGAAGCCGTCGCCGTCCACGTCCAGGTTGCGCGGGTCGCGCTTCGGTCCGCCGGCGGCCAGAAAGACCCGCTGGGCCTCGTCCTGATCGCGATAACCGTAACAGGAGGAGTCGCCGCTGTTGCTGTGACGGATATAGATCTTGTTGCCGACCTGGTTGGTCTGGTTGATCGCATAGGCGGCCAGATTGACCTCGTTGGTCCGTTCGGGCAGCGGAACCGCCTGGATCACCTCATACTCGCTGGCCAGCGCCCGCAGCCTGGCGGCGTCGGATTCGATGGTTTCGCGTTCGGTAATGACCGAGAAGTCCTGCGTCCGGGAAATGCCGGTGCTTTTGGTTTCAGTCAGCGCCACCTCCCCGACAGCCCCGCCCTCTTCGGACAGCGGCGCATCCGCGGTGGTCGCCTCGGAGGCCCGGATTTCGGCCTCGATCAGGCGCTTTTCCTGCTCGCGGCGTTCGAAGGCGGTCGGGTCCGGCGTCAGGCTGTCGAAATAGCCGCCCCGCGACTGGGGTTCCGGCGCGCAGGCGGCCACGCCGAGCAGGATCAGGGAAACCGGAATAAGTCTAATCATATCAACACCTGACTGTTTGGGTTAGCCGGAAACTACCACCATTTCGCGGGTTTGGAAACAAAGCCTGCGGCATTTTCCAGCGCATAGGCGATATTGAGCATATCGCCCTCTTCCCACGGCCGCCCGATCAGTTGCAGACCCAGCGGCAGGCCCTGCTTGTCGAGCCCGGCCGGAACGCTGACACCGGGCAGGCCGGCGAGGTTGACCGTCACCGTGAACACGTCGTTGAGGTACATTTTCACCGGATCCTCGTCGGCCATCTCGCCAAGGCCAAAGGCCGCCGACGGGGTCGCCGGTGTCAGGATCGCATCGACGCCGCTGGCATAGACCTTGTCGAAATCCTGCTTGATCAGGGTGCGCACCCGTTGCGCGCGGCGGTAATACGCGTCGTAGAATCCCGCCGACAGAACATAGGCGCCGATCATGACGCGGCGCTGCACCTCGGGTCCGAAACCCTCGGCGCGGGTGCGCTCGTACATCTCGGTGATGCCCTCGCCCTGCTTCAGCTTGGCGCGGTAGCCGTAGCGCACGCCGTCATAGCGGGCGAGGTTCGATGACGCCTCGGCCGGCGCCAGAACATAGTATGTCGGCAGCGCGTATTTGGTGTGCGGCAGGCTGACATCGACGACCTCTGCCCCCTGATCGCGCAGCATCTGCGCGCCCTGCGCCCAGAGGGTTTCGATCTCGTCCGGCATGCCGTCGAGGTGGTATTCCTTGGGAATACCGATTTTCTTGCCGCGAATGTCGCCGGTCAGCAGCGCCTCGAAATTCGGCACCGCCAGATCGACCGAGGTGCTGTCCTTGGGATCGTGGCCCGACATGGCCTCGAGCATGATCGCGGCATCGCGCACGGTCTTGGTCATCGGTCCGGCCTGATCCAGCGAACTGGCGAAGGCGATGACGCCCCAGCGCGAAATCCGGCCATAGGTCGGCTTGACGCCGGTGATGCCGGTAAAGGCCGCGGGCTGGCGGATCGAGCCGCCGGTGTCGGTTCCGGTCGCCGCGAGGCACAGGTCACCCGCCACGGCCGCCGCCGAGCCGCCGGACGACCCGCCCGGGGTCAGTTTGGTGTCTTCGCCCGCGCGCCGCCACGGGTTGACCGCAGGGCCGTAGAAAGAGGTCTCGTTCGACGAGCCCATGGCGAATTCGTCCATGTTCAGCTTGCCGAGCATCACCGCGCCCGCGTTCCACAACTGGGTGGTCACGGTGCTTTCGTATTCCGGCTTGAATCCGGTCAGGATCTTGGAGGCTGCCTGCGACGGCACGCCCCTGGTGCAGAACAGGTCCTTTATGCCCAGCGGAATGCCGCACATGTCGGGCGCGTCGCCCTTGGCCAGACGCGCGTCGGCGGCCTTGGCCTGTTCCAGAGCGATGTCAGGCGTTTTCGCGGAATAGGCGTTCAGCGCGTCGCCGGCTTCCACCGCTTCCAGACAGGCGGAGGTCAGTTCGACGGCAGAGATTTCCTTGGCCCGCAGCATGTCGCGGGCATCGGTGATCGACAGTTTGTTCAGGTCGCTCATGGGACTATTCCACAACTTTCGGCACCGCGAAAAAGCCTTCGCGGGC
>JBFIHV010000380.1:0-2700 GCA_041601595.1 Amylibacter sp.
ACCTTCACCACAGAGTATACCAGCGAATCCGCCGGGCTCGTCCAAAGAAAACACGAAAATCGGCAGATTATTGTCCCGCGCCAGCGCAATCGCGGACGCGTCCATGACCTTGAGGTTCTTCTGCAGAACCTCGTCATAGGTCACCTTGTCATAGCGGACCGCGTCGGAATGTTTCTTCGGGTCCTTATCATAGACGCCGTCGACCTGCGTTCCCTTGAAAATAGCCTGACAGGACATTTCGCTGGCCCGCAGGGTCGCCGCGGTATCGGTTGTAAAGTAAGGGTTTCCGGTTCCGGCGGCAAAAATGCAGACCCGTCCCTTTTCCAGGTGCCGAACGGCGCGACGACGGATATAGGGCTCGCAGACCTGATCCATCGGGATCGCCGACACAACGCGGGTGAACACGCCGATGGCTTCCAGCGCGCTCTGCATGGCCAGCGCGTTCATCACCGTTGCCAGCATTCCCATATAGTCGGCGGTCGTGCGCTCCATCCCCTGGGCGGAGCCTTGCAGCCCGCGAAAGATATTACCGCCGCCGATGACCATACAGACCTCGACGCCCAGTTTCTGGACGGAGGCGATTTCCCGCGCGATCCGCTCCACGGTCGGCGGATGCAGGCCAAAGCCCTGATCGCCCATCAGCGCCTCGCCCGATATCTTAAGAAGAACACGCTTGAAGGACGTTTTTTTCTCGGTCGATGCCCCGTCTGGCATGGCGGATTCCTTTCACTGCGTAAGTTGTGGCAAACTGTCGGAAATCGCCCGAGGTTGCAATCGAAAAAACCTTGGCTATTCTGTTAAACCCGTGCCACGACAGGCGCAGAACTCTAAACGGCAGACACCCCTTTGATACCTGACCTGAATGCGGACCGATTGCCGATCCTGATCGCCGGACCGACCGCGTCCGGCAAATCCGGCCTGGCCCTGCGACTGGCCGAGAAGTTCGACGGCGCCGTCGTCAACGCCGACGCATTGCAGGTTTACAGTGCGTGGCGCATCCTGACCGCGCGTCCGGACGCAGCCGAAGAAGCCCGCGCGCCGCACTTCCTGTACGGTCATATCGCACTGAACCAGCCCTATTCCGTCGGCCACTGGCTCAGAGAGGTCGAAGCCTGCCTCGCGGAACTGCGCGAACGCAACCTGCGCCCGATCATCGTCGGCGGAACCGGTCTGTATTTTCAGGCCCTGACACGCGGACTTGCCGACATTCCCGCGATCCCCGCGGAGATCAGACAAGAGGCGGACCGTATTCTGGCAACGTCAGGTGACAGCGCCTTCGCCGAATATTTGCGTCAGGAAGACCCCGCAACATATTCTAAAATCGACATTAACAACCCTGCGCGCACCCAACGCGCCTGGGAAGTCCTGCACGCCACGGGACGCGGCCTGGCCGACTGGCACAGCCAGACGCCCGCGCCGCTATTGCCGCTGGACCGGACCCATGCGCTGCACCTGCGGTCCGATACCGACTGGCTGAACCGGCGCATCGAGGCGCGGTTCGACCGGATGCTGGAACTCGGCGCGCTCGACGAATGCAGGGCGGTTCTGGAAAGCGGATGGGACCCGACGCACCCGTCATGCCAGGCGATCGGCGCAAAAGAACTGATCGCCCACCTGCAAGGGGAGTTGCCTCTGTGCGAGGCGATCGAACTGGCCAAGATACAGACCAGACAATATGCGAAACGGCAGCGGACATGGTTCCGAAGCAAGATGCGGGACTGGTACCAATTGGAGATGCCGGAAGAAGCGGATACAATCTTTACGGGAAAAATTGACTAATTGTTAGCTTTTTTCGGACAAGTTTTTGTCGTAATCACGGGTTCCACTGTACTTTTCCTAACGAGTGTTTCGCTTAGCCAGGTACCTGAAAATGAATGACGGATACAGCACAAACGCGGTTTACTGCGGGAACCTGACCGAGGTCGCCCGCTATCAACGCCCCGAAATACGCCTTTGCGGCCGCAACGGGTACCATACCGCCCTGTGGATATCCCGCGGCAAAGCGACAGTTACAGTCGATGGCGAAACTCACAAGATTTCAGGCGAGACAGGTGTCATCATCGATGCCGAAGCGCCAAAGATAATTGAAGTCTCGGACGCTTCCTTTGGATCGGTGGTCACCCTGCGGGCAAGCAGCGAGTTTTCCCTTCCGTCCCCATTCCTCGTCGCGCATGTCCCGAACATCGGCGAACAGCAGAAACTGACCGGCTTCATGGAGTATGTCGCCCGCGAACAGTCACGGACTTCCTTCGGCGCCGATGCCGCGAGCTTCCACCTTGCGCATTACTACTTCGTTCACCTCGTCCGGCTGACCAAGGCGCCGGCCGAAAAAATAACGTGTGGGCAGAGACTTATGGCGCGCTTTGCACGGCTCCTCGAACAGGAGTACGCCAGCGGCAACGGCCTTTCGGAGTATGCCCAAACCCTCCAGGTGACGACGACGCATCTGACGCGTGTCTGCCAGAAACTGAACGGCCGCTCTGCGACGCAGTTCATTCAGGACCGGGTCTTCGCAGAGGCGAAATACCTGCTGGCGACCACGCACAGACCAGTCGTGGACATCGGCAGAGATCTCGGGTTTTCTTCGCCGGCCTATTTCACGCGCCTGTTCTCGCAGAAAGCGGGCATGGCGCCGACCGAGTTCCGGCGCAACAATCACCCCCGGCCCAAACCGTCGCCGATGGTCTGGGCGGCGGCGGA
>JBFIHV010000381.1:0-2694 GCA_041601595.1 Amylibacter sp.
CGGCACGAATTTGAGTTGCCCTTGGCGATCAAGTCACACCGCATCTGGCAGCAGCTTCCCGAACTGGTGGGCCACGATTGCGACCTCGAAACGCCCGGGCACTTGAAAGTGGCGCTGAAGGAAGAAGAAATGGCCGTGCTGGAAGCATGGCTGCCGATTGGCAAAGCGCAGGGTGTCGACGTGGAGCTTTTGGGACGCGAACAGGTTTTGCGCCGCCATCCTTGGCTTTCCGGCGACGCAGCTGGTGCTTCCTTCTGTCAAGGCGACGGTTTCGCCAATCCACGCCTTGTTGCCCCGGCCTTCGCCAAGGCGGCACGATCTCTCGGCGTCCGGATTCTTGAAGGCTTCCCGGTTACGGGCGTTGAAAAGTCAGCCGGCAAGGGTTGGATCATTTCCAGCGGCAACTCGGACAGGCTTCAGGCTGACATCGTCGTCAATGCATCCGGCGCTTGGGCGTCGTCCTTTGCGCTGCCGTTGTCCTCACCCATACACCTTACGCCATACGCGCCACAAATGTTCGTAACGGAACCCACCCGCATATTCCCCCTGCCTGTTCTGGGTCTGGTGGATGGCAAGATATATCTGCGACAGAGCGTCAGGGGTAATATCATCTTCGGCGGCGGCCGGGGTGACATAAGACCGGACGGATTGCGGAGCAGGCCGGCCGGACGACCCTTTACCGAAACGACCGCCCTGATGCGCGAGTTGATCCCGTCGCTGGCACAGGTTGCACTGATCCGTTCATGGACAGGAATCGAAGGACATACCCCTGACGGCTTGCCTGTGGTCGGGCAATGTCCGACCTATGAGACCCTCTATCACGCGTGGGGGTTTTCCGGCCACGGGTTCCAGATGGGTCCGGCGGTCGGACTGACCCTCGCAGAAGTCATCGGCACGGGGATATCCGATATCGATTTGAACCCCTTCAGGATCGACCGCTTTTCCCGGCCGGCGGCTCGCGCGCGCGGCAGCATCTGAAAACAAACCCAACCGGCGGACGAATAATGACTGATAAGAGCCATATTTTTCACAGATCGACGCGGACGCTCCCCCTGCGTGCAGCGCAAGGCGAGGGCATCTGGATTTCCGACAGTGATGGAAAGCGGTATATGGATGCATGCGGGGGCGCTGCCGTCTCGTGCCTCGGGCATGGCAATGCGACAGTGATTGCCGCCTTGCATGAGCAGGCACAAAAACTCGCATATGCTCACACCAGCTTTTTCACGACCGATGCGGCGGAGGAGCTGGCCGATCTGCTGGTCTCTGATGCGCCCGACGGCCTTGAGCGCGTCTATTTCCTTTGTGACGGGTCCGAAGCGATCGAAACCGCGATCAAGATGGCGCACCAGTTCCATCGCGAATGCGGCAACACAAGCCGCCGGCATATTATCGCGAGGAGCCAAAGCTACCACGGCAACACGCTCGGCGCCCTGTCTGCCGGAGGAAATGCCTGGCGGCGTGCGACTTTCGCAGGTGTTATGCTCCCGGAAACCTCTCACATCGGCCCCTGCTGGGAGTATCGTTTTCGCCGTCCGGACGAAACTTCCGAAGGCTATGGTCTGCGTGCGGCGGAAGAGCTTGAGGCCGAAATTCTGCGCATCGGCCCAGACAGGGTATCCTGTTTTGTCGCCGAAACCGTCGTGGGCGCAACGCTTGGATGCGTTCCGCCGGCGACTGGATATTTCCGGAAGATCCGCGAGATTTGCGATCGCTATGGCGTCTTGCTGATCCTTGATGAAGTCATGTGCGGCATGGGACGCACCGGAACCATGCACGCTTGCGAGCAGGAAGGTGTGTCTCCGGATATTCTGGTTGTCGCAAAAGGGCTTGGCGCAGGTTATGTTCCGTTGGGAGCCGTCCTCTGCTCCCACAGAGTTTATGATGCATTCGAGCGCGGTTCTGGCGCCTTCATGCACGGCCACACCTTTGTCGGCCACCCTGTTGCCTGCGCAGCGGCACTGGCGGTGCAGCGGTTCGTGCGTAACGAGAACTTGCTCGAAAACATCAGAGCCCACGGAAGGGAACTACGGGCGGGTATTGAAGTCGCCCTGAAAGACCATCCCAATGTCGGTGACATTCGCGGCCGCGGTCTGTTTCACGCGATCGAACTGGTGGCGGATCGGCAGACAAAGCAAACCTTCAATCCCGCTCTCAGAGTCAACGCGACAATCCGAGATGCGGCGTTCGAAAGAGGCCTGCTCGCGTACGCAATGGGCGGAACGGTGGATGGCCAGCACGGCGATCACGTTCTTCTCGCGCCTCCCTACACGGCGACATCCGCCGAAATCGGACAAATCGTGGACCGCTTCGCAGGTGCCGTGACAGAAAGTCTTCCAAATTGACGCCGAGCCAGGGTTTACGACGCAAAGATATCGGGCTTTCCACGGCCCGCCAGAGGAAGTGCTTCTCTCCGTTGATATTCATGAAAACCTCGTCCAGATGCCACTGGCAATGGGTCCCTGACCGCATTCGCTCTGCGTGTTTGCGGCAAATCTCAGCAGCAAACGTCGCCCTCAATCTGTTCCACCGGAAAAGGACTGTTTCATGGCTCGCGTCGATGCCGCATGCGTGCAGCAAGTCTTCGACGTTTTGAAGGGAGCGCGGGAATCGGAGATGGAGCATGAACGTTGAAGATCGACCGAATTCCTTCGAACAATCTCATGCCGCCGATAGCTTTTAGATTTGTGAATTGCC
>JBFIHV010000382.1:0-2686 GCA_041601595.1 Amylibacter sp.
ACGGTCGAGCACTTCCATTTCTGGGGCTGCGAGGCGGAATTGCGCGCGGCCCGCACCGTCCCGACCGATTACGGCATCGGCGGCATGACCAGCTATGACACGCTGCTGTCGGGCTATCACTATGACTGGCTGCAACGGCATTTGGTGCGGCCATACTATTACACCGACAACGAGCGGCTGCCGCAATACGCGACCGAACAGGTGCTGCGCGACCGTGCGGCCGAAATTTCCAATATCGACATCGCCTATGGCTGGGCGGCCGAAGGTGTGACGCAGGGCAAATATACCGCCACCGTGACGCTGCGCGCCCGTGACGGCGGCGAGGTGCGGGACCTGTCCGGACGCTATCTTGTCGGAACCGACGGCAGCCATTCGACCGTGCGAGAGGCAGTGGGGATCACGCAGACCAAGGTCGAGCATGATAGGAAAATGGTGCTGCTGGTGTTCCGGTCCACCGAGTTGCACGACCTGTTGAAGCGCTATCCCGACAAACAGTTCTATTGTGTGCTGAAGCCGGAAATGCAGGGCTACTGGATGTTCTTCGGGCGGGTCGACCTTGGCACGACATGGTTCTTCCATGCTCCGGTTCCGGCGGATACCACCAAGGACAACTTTGACTTCAAGGCCTATGTCGAAAGCGCGGTCGGCACCGGGATCGACATGGAGTTCGACTATGTCGGGTTCTGGGACTTGCGTTTCGCGCTGGCCGACAGGTATCGCGCCGGACGCGTCTTCGTCGCGGGGGATGCGGCCCATTCGCACCCGCCCTATGGCGGCTATGGCATCAACACCGGTTTCGAGGACGCCCGCAACCTGGGCTGGAAACTGGCCGCCGTCCTGCAGGGCTGGGGCAGCGACGCGCTGCTGGACAGCTACGATGCGGAGCGCCGGCCGGTCTTTGCCAGCACCGCCGACAATTTCATCGAGCGCTTCATCCACGAAGACCGCGATTTCCTGAACCGGCACAGCCCGGCCGGGGATGAGCCGGCCTTCCGCCACGCCTGGGACACCCGCAACGAAGGCTCGGCCGAGGTCATGGCGTTCGAGCCGAATTACGACGGCTCGCCGATCGTCGCGGGCCATGCGGACGTGACACCCGGCGCGCTCGGCAACCACGAGTTCCGCGCCCGCGCCGGGCACCATCTGGCGCCGCGGACGCTGGGCGACGGCAGCAATGCCTATAACCGGCTTGGGCCGGACTTCACCCTGTTCGCGCTGGGTCCCTGCGCCGCCGAAGCCGCCGTCTTCAGGGCCGCGGCAAGCAGGATCGGGATGACCCTGCATATCGTCAGGGACACGGGCGGCGAGGCTATGGAACAGTGGCAAGCCGGTCTGGTTCTGGTCCGTCCCGACCAATATGTGGCCTGGGCCGGCGACGCGGCGAACGGCAATGCGCAGGCCATCCTGTCCCGCGCCGTCGCGGGGGCATGATCATGGAGACCTTCATCATCATCGGCATCGCCTTTGCGCTGGGCGGTATCCTCAAGGGCGCGACGGGCTTTGGCGCGCCGCTGCTGGCGGTGCCGCTGCTGACGCTGATGTTCGACCTGCCTTTCGCGATCACGATCTTCTCGATCCCGAATATCCTGCCCAATCTGTGGCAGTCCTGGGCTTATCGCAAGCATCACCTGCCGATGCGATTCGTTGCCAGCTATGCGGTTGCGGGCGGCTTGGGCGCAGGTATCGGGACCTATATGCTGGTACGGGTATCGCCGGATGCGCTGACGCTGGTTCTGGCCTGTATCATGATGGCGTATGTCGGGTTCCGGCTGATGCGGCCTGCGTGGAAACTGGGACTTTCGGCGGGCACCAGACTGTCGTTTCCGGTCGGCGTTGTTGCGGGTATCCTGCAAGGCGCGGCGGGGCTGTCTGCGCCGGTTTCGGTGACGTTTCTCACGTCGCTGCATCTGGAGCGCGAACAGTTCATCTCGACCATCTCGGTGTTTTTCGTGGCGCTTGGGATCGTGCAGGTCCCGATGCTGATCGACTACGGCTACCTGAGTCAGACCAATATACTGCTCAGCTTTTCGGCGCTGTTGCCACTGGCTGCCGGCATGCCGATCGGGGCCATGCTGGGCAAACGTATTTCCCGCGAGCGCTTCAACCAGATGCTGCTGGTCATTCTGACGATACTGAGCTTCAAATTGCTGTGGGAATCGATCGGATAGAGTAAACTTCGTCAAAATGTATACATAAATTTGCCGAAATGACCACTTATGACAATTTTATGGTGACATTTTCCAAATTATGTATACATATTCGGGAAAGATCCACGGGGGATGATTCACGGACATGGCGCAGCGCAAAGGAAAGCATCAGGCTCTGAAGGCCGTCCTCGAACTGCGGGACATGGTCCTCGGCGGCAAGATCGCGCCCGGAGAGCGCCTGTCCGAGGTTTCGATCTCGGAACAGATCGGCATTTCGCGCACTCCGGTCCGCGAGGCCCTTGCCAGGCTCGAACACGAGGGCCTGCTGGAGCAGCTTCCGACCGGGGGCTACACGGTCCGGTCCTTCACCTTCGACGATGTCGTCGATTCGATCGAGCTGCGCGGCGTGCTGGAAGGCACCGCGGCACGGCTGGCCGCCGAACGCGGGGCCGACGAGGCGCTGCTCGCGCGGATGCGTGAAATCGTCGGGGCGCTCGACAGGGTGATCGAGGCGGGCGCGGCCTCGATGGATTTCGAAG
>JBFIHV010000383.1:0-2682 GCA_041601595.1 Amylibacter sp.
GCGACGATCGCCGCCGCCAGAACCCAGAAGACCTTGGTCACCGCCAGCGCTGTCAGGATCGAATCGAAGCTGAAGACGAGGTTCATCAGGATAATCATCATCGCGACCCGCAGGGCGGATTTCGAGCCGGAACCGCCGGCGGCACGTCCGATATCCTCGACCGTCAGCATATGCGAGATTTCCTTGACCGCCGTGTACATGATGAAGATGCCGCCGAAGACGAACACCAGGGTCGAAAAGTTCATGCCGCCCTCGATCAGGCCGGGCCAGTTGAAAACATAGAACGGGTCCGCGAAGGTACTGATCAGCTGGATCATCACGAACAGAAGCACAACCCGCAGCGCCACCGCCACGATGATGCCCCAGAAACGAATCGATTTTTGCAGATGCGCCGGCGCGCGCCGCGACTCGATGAGGATATAGAGCAGGTTGTCAAAGCCGAGAACGACCTCGAGAAAGAACAGCATCGTCAGATTGCCAAGATTTTCGATTGTCAGAATGTCGGCCATGTCGAACCCTCAAATGAATTTATTACTGTTGCATAGATGGATAAGGCCGCAACGAGGCTCGGGCAAGGGGGCGATGGCAACCGTTTGTGCGAAAAGCCGATTTGAGTTAAACTCAACCAATCGGCGTTGCCATTCGATCTGGCAGTTGTTCTGCCCGGATGTCCAGCGACGGTCAGGTCGCGGACTACTGCGGCCTGGAATAACCGAAGGAACGGTCGAATGCCAAAAGGAACTGTAAAATGGTTCAATACCGCGAAAGGCTACGGATTTATTGAACCCGAAGGGGGCGGAAACGATGTATTCGTGCACATTTCCGCTGTGCAGGCCTCGGGCCTGCCAGGCCTCGAAGAGAAACAGCCGGTTGAATATCAGCTTGTCGAGGGGATTGACGATCGCAAGATGGCGGGCGACCTGAAACTGGTCTGACCCGCGTTATTTGCCGCGGCGTGTCCGGCTGACCGGCCGCGCCTTCGAACCGGTAGATCTGGAAGCGGCAGGTTTGCCGGGTTTTTCGCCTGGTCTGTTGCGCGGAGCGGGGCGCTTGGTTTTTGGCGCCAGCGGCTCCGCCGGTTCCGCGTCCGCATGCTCGGCCTTTTGCGCGTCGCTCAACTGGTCCCAGAAAACTTTCGGCGGGATCGGGGCCACCTCGCCGGGTTTCAGGTCACCCAGCTGGAATGGGCCGTAGGACACGCGGATCAGGCGGTTCACGGTCAGGCCGACAGCCTCCATCGCGCGCCGGATCTCGCGGTTCTTGCCTTCGCGGATGCCGACCGTCAGCCAGGCGTTGGCGCCCTGCTGCCGGTCCATGGTCACGGTCATAGGCTGGAATTTCTCGCCATCGACGACGATGCCCTGCCGCAGCGGCTCCAGCATCGATTCCACCGGCGAGCCGTTGACCCGCACGCGGTACTTGCGCAGCCAGCCCGTCGAGGGCAGTTCCAGCGTGCGCTTGAAGCCACCGTCGTTGGTCAGCAGCAGCAGGCCCTCGGAATTCAGGTCGAGCCGACCGACCGACAGGACCCGCGGCATGTTTTCCGGCAGCTTGTCGAACACCGTTTCGCGGCCCTTTTCGTCGCTTTCCGATGTCACCAGCCCGATCGGCTTGTAATAGCGCCAGACCCGTGGCGGGTCTTTTTTCGGCGCGGGCTTGTTGTCGACGACGATGATATCGGCATCCGTCACCTTGACCGCGGGCGTATCCAGCACCTTGCCGTTCAGCGTGATGCGGCCTGCCTCGATCATGCGCTCGATCTCGCGGCGCGAGCCGACGCCGGCGCGGGCCAGGTATTTCGCGATGCGTTCGCCTTCGGGAGCGGATTTTTTGGTCTCGTCGGTCATGGGGCGCTGTTACACCGGCGCGGGCGGCTTGTCCAAGGCTATTCCATGCTTGCAACGCGCCGCGGCTTGGCACAAACAGATGCGCATGAGCGAATTCAAGAGCCATATGGACCGCGCCCTGGAAGAGGCCGAGGCCGCCGCGAACCGCGGCGAGGTGCCTGTCGGCGCTGTTCTGGTCATGGGCGACCGGGTGCTGGCGCAGGCGGGCAACCGGACGCGCGAGTTGAACGACCCGACGGCGCATGCCGAAATGCTGGTGATCCGGCAGGCCTGCGCGGCACTGGGATCGGAACGGCTGACCGGCGCCGACCTCTATGTCACGCTGGAGCCCTGCCCGATGTGCGCGGCGGCGGTGTCTTTCGCCCGCATCGCGCGGCTCTATTACGGCGCGTCCGATCCGAAATCCGGCGGTGTCGAGCGGGGGGCGAGGGTTTTCGAGCATCCGCAGTGCCACCACAGGCCAGAGGTCTATGACAGCATTTCCGAGGCGGCATCCGCCCGACTGCTGCGCCGGTTTTTCGCCGATCGCCGCGACTGAGGCGATTGCGGCAGGTTTCCGGCGAAACCGGGGCTTGCCGCGCTTGCAGAACCGTCCCGCGGGCGCTAAACGGGGGCGGAACGAATTCTGGGACTTAGGCTCATGTCAATAGACAAGGAAACAGCGCGCCGCGCCGCGCATCTGGCGCGGATCGCGGTGGCGGAAGAGGATCTGGACCACTTGGCGGCGGAACTGTCGAATATCCTCGGCTTCATGGAACAGCTTGCGGAAGTGGACGTCGAAGGCGTCGAGCCGATGACCTCGGTCACGCCGATGCGCCTGAAACGCCGCGCCGAC
>JBFIHV010000384.1:0-2660 GCA_041601595.1 Amylibacter sp.
TGGATGTCCGCCCCCGCGATCGGATCGACTTCTTGCAGGTCGATCCCCAGCACGGTGCCGACCTTCTTGCCGGACTTCTCTCCCAGAGCGTTCACCCGTTTCACGGCGATCTGGCACCAACCGCCCGGCGCACAGCCCAGGTCGACCACCCGCGCGCCCGGAACCAGAAACCGGAACTTGTCATCCAGATCGCGGATTTTGTAGGCGGCGCGCCCGCGAAAGCCGTCTTTCTTGGCCTGCTGTACATAGGGGTCGTTCAATTGACGCGCCAGCCAACGCGTCGAAGACGAGCGCCGGCCTTTCGCCGATTTCACACGGACCTTCAGATCGCGTTGACCGCGACCGGAATTGTTTTTGGTTTCAACCATTTGAGTACTATTCCTGCAATACGCCTGCTTCGGCCATCTGCGAATATAACATGCCCTCGCGTAAACCGCGATCCGCAACCGTCAGTTTTTCCGTCGGCCAGACCCGCAAGATGGATTGCAGGATCGCCGAACCCGCCATTATCAGTTCCCAGCGTTCTTTGCCGACGCACGGGTCCTTGAGCCGTCCCTTGGGACCCATCCGAAGGTAACGGTCCACGACGGTACTTATTTCTCCGGACGACATATTCAACCCGTCCACCAGATCGCGCTGGTACCGCTTCAGGCCCAGATGCGACGCGGCGACGGTGGTGATGGTGCCAGAGGTCCCGATAATCTGGAATGTTTCCGGGTCCGGCAGAACGCTGTCGACCAGACCGGGAACCATATCCCAGATCATCTGTTCGAAATGGCAGGACATCAGCGCATAATGCCCCGCATCGTCCTCGATATCGGAATACATGCCGTTCAACGTGGATACGCCGATAGGGATCGAAATCCAGTCGGTGATCCGGACACGCGAATCGGCGCCTGTCGCGCAACTGTTTTTCGGACCGAAGCGCAGCGCCTTGATCGCGGTGCGCCGGTGGTCCGGCGGCACATCGGTAAGGTCGATCCGCACCAGTTCGGTGGAACCGCCACCGATGTCGACGATGAGCAACTGTTCGGATTTCGCCGATACATGCGGCGCGCAGCCGATTACGGCGAGGCGCGCCTCTTCCTCAGGATCGATGATTTCCAGATCCAGACCGGTTTCCTTGCGCACCAGTTGCAGAAACCATCCGGCGTTGCGCGCCTGCCGGCACGCCGCCGTCGTGACCAGACGCGCGGACTCGACCCGGTTCCTCTTGATCTTTGCCTTGCAGATCTTCAGCGCGTCCAGCGTCCGGCGCACGGCCTCTCGCGACAGCTTGCCGGAACTTTCAAGCCCGCGTCCCAGAAATACCGCCTTGGAAAATGCATCGACGACCTCGAACTCGCCGTCCTTGGGGCGCGCGATCAGCATCCGGCAGCTGTTGGTTCCCAGATCGAGCGCGGCAAACAGGCCGCTGCCGCGTGTCGGGCGCCTCGTCTGCATCGCCTGCCCGGTGTGAGAGGTACTGCCCCCCAAAGTCATCTCTTGGTCGCTCATTTTTATTTTGTCCCGATAGCAGACCAAGCTTACGAACGCCGCGGGGATTTGACAAGCGGCGTAATGGAAAGCTGAATTCGTCCATCGTGTCGCAATGCGGTAAAAGCAGGTCGAAATTCTGCACAACCCAAGTTATCTGAACGCATAGTGTCCGCTCAATCGAAGGAAACGAAAATGCCCGAAGTCACCATCGTCTATTGGAGAGATATTCCCGCGCAGGTCATCGTCGGCAAGGGCCGCCGGGGATCGAAAGCGCCTTTGCCCGAGCGCTTCGAACAGGCGATTGACCGCTGCGCGATGAAGATCGGCGCACAGGAAACCGATGCCTATCTGGCGGAATGGCGCAAAGCCGAACCGTACACGGTAGAGGGCGAACCCGATGCGGTCGCCAAGGCAGAGGCGGAACGCATCGACAAGGAATACGACAAGGCCAGGATCCTGGCCCTGATTGGAAACGACGGCTGGGCCTAGCCCGCCATAACAAGGTAAGCGCCATGGCACTCTTGCAGTTCAAACGGAAAGACCCAGTCTCATTCGAGACACATAACCCGAATTTGCAGGCCTTTCTGCACGGCTATTCCATTGAGGTCATGCCGCATACCGCTGCAAAGGTCGAAGACTTCCGCGAGGTGCTGCCCGCGGGAACCCGTGTCTACATCGCCCATATCGCGGGCACGCCGATCGTCGACATGGTCGCGACGGCGAAGCGCGTCCGCGACGAGGGTTTCGAGCCCATGCCGCACTTCCCCGCCCGCATCATCAGGGACAAGGCCACCCTTGCGGACTGGATCGCACGCTATCGGGGCGAGGCGGATGTCAGGCAGGGCCTCATTCTGGCCGGTGGCGTCGATACGCCGGCAGGCGATTTCCACTCGTCCATGCAACTGCTTGAAACCGGTCTATTCGACAAGGCGGGTTTCAAGCGCCTCCACGTCGCCGGACACCCCGAAGGCAACCGCGACATCGATGCGGCAGGCACGCGCAACGTCGATGCGGCGCTCGGCTGGAAGCAGGCTTTCGCAAACCGCACCGATGCCGACATGGCGCTTGCCACCCAGTTCTGTTTCGAGGCCGCGCCGGTCATCAAATGGGTGAACCGTCTGGCGGACATGGGTATCGACCTGCCGGTGCATATCGGCATCTCCGGACCCGCGAAACTGCAA
>JBFIHV010000385.1:0-2619 GCA_041601595.1 Amylibacter sp.
ACAGCCTTATGGCCGAGGCCAGCCCCGGCTCCAGCCCCCGCGCGGCATCTATCTCGGCGGCCAGCACGTTGATCGGCTTGCCCTGTTCGGCCGCGATCCGCCGGAACGCCTTCCAGAACGCATCCTCCAGCGACACGCTGGTGCGGTGGCCCTTCAGGGTCAGAGAGCGTTTTTTCGGGCGTTTGTCGTCCATCTTCCCTCATTGGCGAAAGGGCCGCCAGCGGCGACCCCTGCAAAGCTCATTTCGGCCCGATCATGTCCTTGGGCTGGACCACGCGGTCGAAGGTTTCCGCGTCCACGAAGCCGAGGTTGATCGCCTCTTCCTTCAGCGTGGTGCGGTTCTTGTGCGCGGTCTTCGCAACCTTGGTGGCGTTGTCATAGCCGATTTCCGGCGCCAGAGCCGTAACCAGCATCAGGCTCTCCCACATCAGCGAACTGATGCGTTCCTCGTCGGCCTTGATCCCGTCCACGCAATTGTCGGTGAAGGCAGAGGCCGCATCGCCCAGCAATTGCATCGACTGCAGCACGTTATAGGCCATCATCGGCTTGTAGACGTTCAGTTCGAAATGCCCCTGCGATCCGGCGAAACCCACGGCGGCATCGTTGCCGAAGACATGGGCGCAGACCTGTGTCAGCGCCTCGACCTGCGTCGGGTTGACCTTGCCCGGCATGATCGAACTGCCCGGTTCGTTCTCCGGCAGGATCAGCTCGCCCAGACCGCAGCGCGGTCCGGAGCCCAGCAGCCGGATGTCGTTGGCGATCTTGTACAGGCTGGCGGCGACGGTCTTGGTCGCGCCCGAGATTTCCACCATCGCGTCATGGGCGGCCAGCGCCTCGAACTTGTTGGGCGCGGTGATGAAGGGCAGGCCGGTGATCGCCGCCATATTGGCCGCGACCTTCTCGCCCCAGCCGACCGGCGTGTTCAGGCCGGTGCCGACGGCCGTTCCGCCCTGCGCCAGCGGATAGATGTTCAGCAGCGCGTGCCTGATGCGCTTGATGCCCTGTTCCACCTGAAAGGCATAGCCGCCGAATTCCTGGCCCAGCGTCAGCGGCGTCGCGTCCTGCGTATGGGTCCGGCCGATCTTGATGATGTCCTTGAAGGCCTCGGATTTCGCCGCCAGCGCCGCGTGCAGTTTTTCCAGACCGGGGATCAGCACGTCATGCGCGGTCGTCGCGGTGGCGATATGCATGGCGGTCGGAACCGTGTCGTTCGACGACTGGCCCATGTTGCAGTGGTCGTTGGGATGCACGGGCTTTTTCGAGCCCATGACCCCGCCCAGCATCTCGATCGCGCGGTTCGAGATCACCTCGTTCGCGTTCATGTTGGACTGCGTGCCGGAACCGGTCTGCCAGACCACCAGCGGGAAATGGTCATCCAGCTTGCCCTCGATCACCTCGGTCGCGGCGGCGATGATCGCATCGCCCAGTTTCGGGTCGAGTTTGCCCAGATCGACGTTTGCCTCGGCACAGGCGCGCTTGATCACGCCGAGCGCGCGCACGATGGCGACGGGCTGCTTTTCCCAGCCGATGGGGAAGTTCAGCAGCGACCGCTGGGTCTGCGCGCCCCAATACTTGTCTGCCGGAACGTCGAGCGGGCCAAAACTGTCTGTTTCTGTGCGGGTATTTGTCATCAGTGCCTCCGGTGAATTTCACACCGAAGGCTATAATCCGTGGGGCAGGGGAAAACAATCGGAAAGCAGGGGCAGCGGCCGCGTCCGGACCGCCTAGTGCTTGCGGAAACTGTCCAGCGAGACAACCTCGGCGTCGCCCTTGCGGCGGCCGGCGTCGCCGGTATCCTCGTCGTCCAGTTCGACCATCGGGCTTTCCGGGCTGTCCTCGAAGTCATCCTCCTCGGTGCCTTCGAAACGCAGGCCGAATTCGACCGAGGGATCGACGAATGTGTGGATCGCCTCGAACGGCACCACCAGCGTTTCCGGCTGGTTGCCGAAGTTCAGCGTCACCGAGAATTTCTCGTCCGTCACGATCAGATCGTCGAACCAGTGCTGCATGACGATGGTCATTTCCTCGGGGTAACGCTCCCGCAGCCAGTCGGCGATTTCCACATCCGGGTGGGTGGTGTCGAAGGTGATGAAGAAATGATGCTCTCCGGGCAGGCCGGTCACGGCGACTTCGGTCAACAACTCGACCAGCAAACCGCGCATCGCGCGATGCATCATCTGGCCGTAGTTAATCGTGTCGCTCATTTCTCACCTTCGCTATTTGTCCGCCACCATAATACTTTTCGGCCCGGTGTGAAGCCTTGCTTTGGGGTGATTTCAAAAATTTTTCCACAGGCGGCGCGGCGCTGCTTTTGCCGCGTTTGCGGCTTGCGGGTCCGTTGGGCAGCAACCCGGCCCGGATATCGCCCGGGGTCTTCGGGCAGTGCCGCGGAACCACAGGACTTCACGATTTGCCCCGAAATAGCGTCTGGCCATACAAAGAACATGACTCAATCGAGGTTTTTGGTATAGTTAACAAATAGTTTCTAAATTTTCGGGAGATGTGTCAATGAAACCTCATGGCATGCTGCGCCTCGGCGTCGCCACCTCGCTGTTTTGTGTCGCTGCTGCGGCCATGGCTCCGGCGCAGGGCATCACCCCGCCCGGACGGCCCACGCCG
>JBFIHV010000386.1:0-2587 GCA_041601595.1 Amylibacter sp.
GCTGGTGACCAAGGGCAAGACCGACGAGAAACTGGCCCGTCTCGCCATTCGGTCATCCGAGGCCTGCCTGCCGTGGATGGAGGCGCACGGCGTCCGTTTTCAGCCGTCCTTGTCGGGAACGCTGTCGCTGTCGCGCACCAATGCGTTCTTTCTGGGCGGTGGCAAGGCGCTGGTGAATGCCTACTATAACACTGCCGCCGATCTGGGCGTCACGGTGGCCTACGACGCCGAAGTGACGCACGCGCATCTGGATGGTGATCACTTCAGCCATGTCGATGTCACGATCGACGGCGCGTCGCAGCGGATACAGGGCCGCGCGCTGGTCGTCGCATCCGGCGGTTTCCAGTCCGATCTGGACTGGCTGACCCGCGCGTGGGGGCCGGCCGCGGCCAATTTCCTGATCCGCGGAACGCCCTACAATCGCGGCGTGGTTCTGCGCGACATGCTCGGTCAGGGCTGTGAGAGCGTCGGCGATCCGACGCAGTGCCACGCGGTCGCCATTGACGGGCGCGCACCGAAATTCGATGGCGGGATCGTGACCCGGCTGGACTGCGTGCCGTTTTCCATCGTGGTGAACCGGGACGGTGACCGGTTCTACGACGAGGGCGAGGATGTCTGGCCCAAGCGCTATGCGATCTGGGGCCGGCTGGTCGCGGGTCAGCCCGATCAGGTTGGCTATTCCATTATTGACGCCAAGTCGATCGATCTGTTCATGCCCTCGGTCTTTCCCCCCAACAAGGCCGATACGATTGCCGAGCTGGGCGCGCAGATGGGGATCGACGGGGAAAAGCTGAAGGCGACGGTCGGGGCTTTCAACGCGGCTTGCCGCCCGGGCGATTTTCATCCCACGACATTGGACGGCCTGGCCACGACGGGTGTCGAGCCGCCAAAGACAAACTGGGCCAGACCGATCGATACGCCGCCTTATTACGGCTATCAGCTTCGGCCCGGTGTGACATTCACCTATCTGGGCCTCAAGGTTTCGGAGACTGCCAAAGTCCAGACATCTACCGGTCCTTTGCAAAATGTCTGGGCCGCGGGCGAGATCATGGCGGGCTCGATTCTCGGGCAGGGCTATCTTGCAGGTTTCGGCATGACAATCGGAACCGTTTTTGGGCGCATCGCTGGGCAGGAGGCCGCCGACCATGTCAACAAATGAGCTTATTCAGGAAGCCCGCCGCCAGATCGAGATCTGCAACGCCTGCCGTTATTGCGAGGGCTTCTGTTCGGTTTTTCCCGCCATGACGCGGCAGAAAGCCTTTGCGGACGGGGATGTCACACATCTGGCGAACCTGTGTCATAACTGTCGTGGATGCTATTATTCCTGCCAATATACCGAGCCGCATGAATTCGCGCTGAACCTGCCCGCGGCCTTGGCAGAGGTCCGGCAGGACAGTTGGGAACGCCACGCGTGGCCGCAGCCAGTGGCGAGGATATTCCATGAAAAAGGCCTGGCGGTTTCCGGGGTTCTGGTAGCCTGTCTGCTGGCGATCTTTTGGGTCTTGTCGGCTTTCCGTCCCGAGGACGGTACCGGATTCTACGCCGTCCTGTCACACAGCGTCATGGTTGCGATCTTCGCTCCGGCGTTCCTGCTGCCGCTGGCGTCGGTTGCTTTCGGGCTGCGCGGATATTGGCGCGAAGTGGGCGGGCACAGGGTGCATATGGCGGACCTGATCGCGGCGGCCAGGTCGGCCGCAGTGCTGAAGAACCTCGACGGCGGGCAGGGGCAGGGTTGCAATTTCGAGCTTGAGGACCGCTATTCGAACACTCGGCGATTTCTGCATCAGGCGACCATGTATGGCTTCCTCTTGTGTTTCGCCGCCACCAGCGTGGCGACGGCGATGCACTACTTGTTCGCGATCGAAGCCCCGTATGGACCTTTCAGCCTGCCGAAATTGCTGGGTGTTCCGGGGGGTATTCTGCTGTGCATCGGAACGCTTGGGCTCGCAGTGCTGAAGACGCGCGGCGACCGCACGCTTGGATCGACAAGGGTCTGGGGTGGAGAGATGGCGTTTGTACTGCTGCTCTTCCTCGTGTCCCTGACAGGTCTGGCGCTATACGCGGCAACCGGCAGCGGCATGGTTCCGGCGCTGCTGGCCCTGCACCTTTCGTCCGTTCTGGCCTTTTTCCTGCTGCTGCCATTCACGAAAATGGTGCATGGCTTCTACCGGCTCGCGGCTCTTGTCGCCGAAGCCCAGAAGCCGCGTGTTGCCGCGCTTGACAGGGTTTGATGATTTGGAACTCCAGGCTTTTGCGTTGATTTTTCTTCCAATGACGGTCGTGGTGAGGGATTGATTCATGAGCGGATAAAGAGTATACAAAGGTATACTAAACCATTGGAGTCAGGTTTATGCACAGTGATTTCAGGAGATCCCTTCAGCTTGCACAGCAGGCACTGAAAACGGCTCAGCGCGAGTTGGCATCAGAGATTTCATCCTATCCGACACCGGTTTCGGGATGCGATGCGCAGTTCAATTACCTTTTGGCGGAGCGATCCAAAGTGGCCAGCGCCTTGCGCGCACTGGATACGGAGTTCTTTATCGCGACGCCGAGGACACCAATGCGCGGGAACAGGGTCGAAAGCCGA
>JBFIHV010000387.1:0-2587 GCA_041601595.1 Amylibacter sp.
GGTCCTGGAAAATCATCTGGATGTCGAGACGCGCACGGCGGGCGTCCGCGTCGGTCCAATCCGCCTCTTCCTTGCCCTCGAAGGAAAACCGGCCGGCAGTCTTCTGATGCACGCCTGCAACCACGCGGCCAAGCGTCGATTTCCCGCAACCGCTTTCGCCGACCAGTCCAAGCGCCTCGCCGCGTGCCACGTCCAGCGATACGCCGTCCACGGCCCGGACCACAGGTGGTTTCGGCACGCCGAGGGCAATCGCGATCCGCTCCGCGAAATCGGGCTTGCGGGTAAAGACCTTCGTTACATTCCGTAGCGATATATGCGGCGTCTCGGTCATGCGGACACCTCCGCGGCCAACGGTGCCACGCAGCGCGTCCAGTGGCCGTTTCCAACGCCGCGCACCGGCGGCGGCGTTTCGCAGGCAGGCGCCGCATAGCTGCAGCGCGGCGCGAAGGGACATCCGGGCGGCAGGTGCAGAACCGAAGGCGCCATTCCGGGGATCTGGTTCAACCTCTGGCCGGGCGTCGTGCGGCTGGGGATCGAGTTCAGCAATCCTTCGGTATAGGGATGCGCGGGCGCGCCGATGACGCGGGCAGCGGGGCCGTGCTCGACGATCCTGCCCGCGTACATCACGGCAACGGTATCGGCGATGGTCTCCACCACGGCCAGATCGTGGCTGACCCAGACCATGGCCGTGCCGGTCTCTGCCACCAGTTTCTGCATCTCGGCGATGATCTGCCCCTGAATGGTGACATCCAGCGCGGTCGTCGGTTCGTCCGCCAGGATCAGCGCCGGGTTGTTCAACAACGCGATGGCGATCGCGACGCGCTGGCGCATGCCGCCGGAAAACTGGTGCGGATAGGCCTTAATGCGGGTTTCCGGCTCTGAAATTCCAACCCTTCCCAGAACATCGACGGCGCGCGCCCGCGCAGCCTTGGCCGAGACTTTTTCGTGCGCCAGAATGGTTTCCACCATCTGGGTCTCGATCTTCAGCACCGGCGTCAAAGTCATCATCGGATCCTGGAAAACCATGGCGATGTCGCGGCCGCGCAAACGCCGCATATCGTCCTGCGATGCCCCGACGAGTTCCTGTCCGCGAAATTTGATCGACCCCCCGACGATGCGGCCCGGCGGGTCTATCAGGCCGAGGATCGAGAAGCTGGCGACGGATTTTCCGGAGCCGCTTTCGCCGACCAGCCCAAGAACTTCGCCCTCGTTGAGCGTGAAATCGACCCCGTCGACGGCCTTGACGATCCCGGCGCGGGTATGGAAATGGGTTTTGAGTCCCGAAACCTCCAGTAATACGCTCATCGGGCATTCCTCGGATTCAGGACCTCTCGCAGGCGGTCTCCGACGATGTTGATGGCGAAAATCAGCACCAGCAGCAGCAACCCCGGAAACACGCTGATCCAATAGAGACCGGCCAGCATCACATTGAAACCGTTCGATATCAAAAGGCCCAGCGACGGTTCCGTGATCGGCAGGCCAAGGCCGAGGAATGACAGCGTCGCCTCGGCCGAGATCGCGCTCGCCACCTGCATCGTGCCAATCACGATCACCGGCGGCATGCAGTTCGGCGCCAGATGGCCGAACACGATCCGCGCATGGCTCAGGCCCAGCGAGCGGGCCGCCTCGATATATTCCTTGCTGCGCTCCGTCAGGGCCGTGGCGCGTACCGCCCGCGCGAAATAGGCCCATTGGACAACCACCAGCGCAAGGATGACCTTTTCGATCCCCTGCCCCAGAATGGCCAGCATCATCAGCGCGACCAGAATGGTCGGAAATCCCAGCATGAAATCGACGAACCGCATCAGGACGGCATCGACCGCGCCGCCGGAGTAGGCCGCGACCAGGCCCAGCGACACGCCCACCAGTATCGCCAGAACGCCCGAAGCCACACCGACGAAGAGGCTGGTGCGCAATCCGTAGAGCATCGCGGAAAACATGTCCCGGCCTTGATTGTCCGTGCCAAGCAGGTAGTAATTGCCGTCAGGCGAAGCGGACAGCGGTGGCAGGCGGCTGTCGAAAAAGCTTATTTCTGTCAGGTCATAAGGGTTCTGCGGCGCGAGCCACGGCCCGAAAACGGCCGCAAACAAAAGCAGAATGCAGATGCCCAGGGCCAGAACCGCGCCACGGCTTTCGCGGAACTCGTCCCAGACCGGACGCCATCGCGACGGCGCGGCGATCTTTTCGGCGGCATCGGTCACGCTCATGACTTGCCCCCCAGCCGCACCCGCGGGTCCAGCACCGTATAAAGCAGGTCGACCGCGAGGTTTATCAGGATGAACATGAAGGTGATGACCAGCAGGTAGGCGGCGACCACGGGCCGGTCCAGCCGGTTGATCGAGTCGATGATCAGCTTGCCCATGCCCGGCCACGCGAAAATGGATTCGGTAATGACGGCAAAGGCGATGACCGAACCCAGCTCCATCCCGATCACGGTGACGATCGGCGCTGCGATGGTCTTGGCCACATGCACGCCGACGATGCGGGTTTCCGACAGGCCCTTGGCGCGGGCAAACTTCACGAAATCCAGCGGCATCGTCTCGCGCACCTGCGCCCGTGTCAGCCGGATCACCAGCGCCAGCTTGAA
>JBFIHV010000388.1:0-2577 GCA_041601595.1 Amylibacter sp.
CGCACTGGCTGCTGCGTTGACGGCCGGCACCATCGCCGGCGCCGGTCTGGACGTGTTCGAGAACGAACCCCAGATTACGCCCGCGTTGCTGGAACTCGATAATGTCACCCTGTTGCCGCATCTGGGAACGGCGGCGCTGTCGGTGCGCACGGACATGGGGCTGATGGCCGTGGATAACCTGCGTGCCTGGGTCAACGGCGAACCGCTGCCCAATCCGGTCAACTAGCGGTCGCCGACCGCCTCGCGCCAGTGTTTGCGGCAGAGCGAGACATAGGTCTCGTTGCCGCCGATCTGGACCTGGTCGCCCTCGGTCAGGACGTTGCCCTTTTCATCCTGACGCACCACCATGGTGGCCTTCTTGCCGCAGAAACAGATGGTCCGGACCTCTCGCATTTCATCGGCCAGCGCCAGCAGGGCGGCGGACCCCGGAAACGTCTTGCCCTGAAAATCCACGCGCAGGCCGTAGCACATGATCGGCACGCCCAGATCGTCGACGGCTCGGGCCAGTTGCCAGACCTGATCGGGCGTCAGGAACTGCGATTCGTCGATGAAGACGCAGGCCAGCGTCGTCGATTTCTGACGCTTCTCGACAAGGGCGAACAGGTCGGTGTCGGGCCGGAAGGTCTCGGCCTTCTGGTCTATTCCGATGCGCGAGGCGATATGGCCTTCGCCCGAACGGTTGTCGAAGCCGGCAGTCATCAGCAGCGTCTCCATTCCGCGCTCGCGATAATTGTAAGAGGCCTGAAGCAGGGCCGTCGATTTGCCTGCGTTCATGGTCGAATACTGGAAGTAGAGTTTTGCCATGGGAATCCGGTTGCTGCTCGGCTCGGATCGTTGCCCGACGCGCGGGGTTTTTCAAGGGCTTTGACGGTATCGGGCGTTTGCGCCGCAGGGAAAATCCGGATAATCGCAGCGCCGTTTTCATATTGTTAACCAAGTTTTGGCGAAGTGGGGGCAGGAAACCTCGAAAGGGCCGGCGTTGATCTATCCCGTGATCCTGTGCGGCGGGTCCGGCACGCGTCTGTGGCCGGTGTCGCGCCAAAGCTATCCGAAGCAGTTTGCCCGCCTCTTCGGCGAGGAGTCGCTGTTTCAGGCCTCGGTCCGCCGCTTTGCCGGTGCGGATTTCGCGCCGCCGGTCGTGGTCGCGAACAATGCCTTCCGCTTCATCGTCGGCGAGCAACTGGCAGAGATCGGCGTGGACGACAGCACCCTTCTGGTCGAACCCGACGCCCGCGACACTGCGCCCGCGATCCTTGCCGCCGCGTTGCATCTGCACGGGATCGATCCGGATGCGGTGATGCTGGTCGCCCCCAGCGACCACCGGATCACCGATATCGCCGCTTTCCAGGCCGCCGTCCTGTCCGGCGTGACGGCGGCAGAGCAGGGCAGCCTCGTCCTGTTCGGCGTGCAGCCGGACCGGCCCGAGACGGGATACGGCTATCTGGAACTGGAGGAGTCTCTTTCCGAAGGGGCCGGCGCGCCGGTTCCGCTCAAGGCTTTCGTCGAAAAACCGACGGCGGAGGTCGCGGCCTGTTTTCACGCCTCCGGCCGGCACCTGTGGAATGCAGGGATATTCCTGTTCGCCACGCGGCACATCATCGCCGCCTTCGAGGAACTCGCCCCTGACATCGTTCCGCATGTCCGTGCCGCGGTGGAGGGCGCGAAGGCCGATCTGGATTTCGTCCGGCTGGAGCCAGCGGCCTGGCGCAATGCGCGCTCGATTTCCGTGGATTACGCGATCATGGAGCCATCCGCCAATCTGGTGGTGGTGCCCTTCGCCGGACAGTGGTCCGATATGGGCGACTGGCAGGCGATCTGGCGCGAAGCGGATCGCGACGCAGACAATGTCGCGACATTCGGTTCGGCGACCTCGGTCGATTGCAGGGATACGATCCTGCGCAGCGAGACCCCGGGGCAGGAGCTGATCGGGCTGGGTTTGCAGAATATCTGCGCCGTGGCGATGCCGGATGCCGTGCTGATCACGGACATGTCGCGGTCGCAGGACGTCGGGCGCGTGGTCAAATTGTTGCGGGCCAAGGGCGCGCCGCAGGCGACCGAGTTTCCGCGGGTTCACCGTCCCTGGGGCTGGTTCGAGTCTCTGTCGCTGGGCGAGCGCTTTCAGGTCAAGCGGATCATGGTGAAACAGGGCGCGGCCCTGAGCCTGCAAAGCCACGTCCACCGCGCCGAGCACTGGGTCGTGGTCAGGGGCAGCGCGCGGGTCACCATCGGCGACCGGGTCTCGCTGGTCAGCGAGAACCAGTCGGTCTACATCCCGCTGGGCGAACGGCACAGGCTGGAAAACCCCGGCAAGCTGGACCTGCATCTGATCGAGGTCCAGACCGGCGCCTATCTTGGCGAGGACGACATCACCCGCTACGAGGATGTCTACGCGCGCGTCTAGGCGCGCGCGATCGGGGATCAGTATTCCTGCAGCGCTTTCACTTCGATCTCGCCGTCGTGCATGTTGCGGATGGCCTTGGCGGCGGCGTTGGAACCGGCGGACGTGGTGAAATAGGCGATCTTGCCGTAGAGCGCGGCGGCGCGGATATCGCGGCTGTCGTCGATGCTCTGGCTGCC
>JBFIHV010000389.1:0-2561 GCA_041601595.1 Amylibacter sp.
ACGACTTCGGAATGATGAAAGAGGTTCTCGACCGCCGTTTCCGCCGCCTGCTGAAAGAGGACCCCAATCGCGAAAGCGGCATGTGGCCCGATCTGGTCCTGATCGACGGCGGCGCGGGTCAGGTGTCGGCGGTGGCAGGCATTCTGGCGGAGCTCGGCATCGACGACTTGCCGTTCATCGGTGTCGCCAAGGGGCAGGACAGGGACCACGGCAAAGAGGAATTCCATCGCGCCGGCGGGCGGCCCTTCGCCCTGAAACGCAACGATCCGGTGCTGTATTTCATCCAGCGCCTGCGCGACGAGGCGCACCGCTTCGCCATCGGCACGCATCGGCAAAAACGCGCCAAGGCCATGGGTGCGACTCCGCTGGACGACGTTCCCGGCGTCGGCGGCGCGCGCAAACGCGCCCTGCTGGCGCATTTCGGCTCTGCCAAGGCGGTATCGCGCGCGGCGCTGAAAGACCTGAAGGCGGTCGAGGGAATTTCCGACACTCTGGCCGAGACAATCTTTGATTTCTTCCATGACACCGCCTGATCATTCGGGTAATTGTCGTTACAATTGCGGACAATACCGTCCGCAGGCGTAAGCAGGAGTAGTGAATGCGTTGGAACTTGCCGAATATCCTGACCGTTCTGCGTCTGCTTGCAGCCCCTGCGGTTGCGATCATCTTCATCGTGGTGCACCGGCCCTACGCCGACTGGATCGCGCTGACGCTGTTTGTCGCGGCTGCCCTGACCGACTTCATCGACGGCTATCTGGCCCGCAAGTGGCAACAGGAAAGCAATTTCGGCCGCATGCTCGACCCGATCGCCGACAAGGCGATGGTGGTGATCGCGCTGACCGTGCTGACCGCGCTCAGCCAGCTTGCCTATTGGGTGGTCATCCCTGCCGTGATCATTATGTTCCGAGAGATTTTCGTGTCCGGCCTGCGGGAGTTTCTGGGCGACCGCGCCGGCCTGCTGAAGGTCACGAAACTGGCGAAATGGAAGACGACGTTCCAGATGGTCGCCATCGCGACCCTGTTTTTCGCCACCGGAATGAACTATGTCCATCAGATGATGTTCTATTCGGTCGAGCCGTCTGTTTATGAACAGAGCCTGATTACGGGGCCGGATGACGGCAACCAGATTTATGTCACCGTGATGTCCGGGCATTATGCGGCCTGGGCCAGCTATGTCATGCTGTGGCTGTCCTCGGCGCTGACGCTGATCACGGGATGGGACTATCTGATGAAAGCCATGCCGTTTCTAAAGGAGCCGGTAAAATGACTTTGGATATCCTCTATTTCGCCTGGGTTCGGGAACGCGTCGGAACGCACAAGGAAACGGTCGAGACATCGGCCGCAACCGTGGCCGACCTGCTGGCCGAATTGCGCAACCGCGAAGAGCGCTATGCGCTGGCCTTTTCCGATCTGTCGGCGGTGCGTGTCGCGGTGGACCAGACCTTGGCGGAGCTTGACGCCTCGCTGGAAAATGCCAGAGAGGTTGCGATCTTTCCTCCGATGACAGGCGGATAGCCATGGCGGTTTCGGTTCAGACAGAGGATTTCGACCTCGGGCAGGCGGTCCGCGACCTGACCGGCGACCGCACCGATATCGGTGCCCTGGTCACGTTCACGGGGCTCGTGCGCGACGCGGCGGATGGCAGCCTGGAGGCGATGGAACTGGAGCATTATCCGGCAATGACCGAAAAGGCTCTGCGGGAAATCGAGGCCCAGGCGCGAGAGCGTTGGGACCTGTCGGCCTGTCTGATCATCCATCGCGTCGGCAGGCTGGAACCCGGCGACCGGATCATGATGGTCGCAACCGGTTCCGCACACCGGCGCGACGCATTCGAGGCGGCGGAGTTCCTGATGGATTTCCTGAAATCGCGCGCGCCGTTCTGGAAGAAAGAGCATTCCGCCAAGGGCGCGGACTGGGTCGACGCGAAAGACAGCGACGAAGAGGCCCTGTACCGCTGGCAGCGCTAGGGCGGGTCCGGCGACTATTTCGTTGACCGCAACTGCTCCAACTGGTCCCGTAGCTCTTCGGTTTCCCGCCGCGCGTTTCCGATACCGTCCATGGCGGCCGCAAGCTCGGCCTCTTTCTGGGTCAGCGCGTTCCGGGTCTCTTCCAGTGCAACCTCGGCATCGTGCAGCCGCGATGCCAGTTCGTCTATCTCGGTCACGTCGACCGAGTTGACCTGATTGAGCCGGCCAAACGCCCAGCGCAGCAGCCACCCCAGCACAAAGGCCGCGAACAGCGTTGTCGACATTACCAGGATCAGTTCGGTTCTACTCATCGGTGGTTTCCTTTGGGACCAGATGGAATTCTATCCGGCGGTTGGCGAAGCGGCCTTCTTCGGTGTCATTGTCGGCGATAGGTCTTTCCTCGCCATAACCGATCGCGGTGATGCCGGAGGTCAGGACCCGCCGGGACAGCAAGGCGCTGAGCACGGATTCGGCGCGCGACTGGCTCAGATTCTTGTTCATGTCCTCGCTGCCCTGGCTGTCGGTATGGCCTTCGATGACGAATTCCACATCCGAACAGTCGCGCAGGACTTCGGCAATATCCGAAATGACCGG
>JBFIHV010000390.1:0-2532 GCA_041601595.1 Amylibacter sp.
ACCCCGCTGGCGTAACCTGCGCCGACGTGGCCGAGGATATCTCGAAATCGCTGGCCAAGAAGGCCATTTCCTGCACCATCAACGGCGAACACCGCGACCTGTCGCGCGTCATCGAAGGCGATGCCGACATAGCGATCCACACCTTGGCCGACGAGGCGCAGGCGCTGGAGCTGATCCGGCACGACTGCGCCCATATCATGGCCCGCGCGGTGCAGGAGCTCTGGCCGGACGTGAAGGTCACAATCGGACCGGTTATCGAAAACGGTTTCTATTACGATTTCGACCGGCAGGAGCCGTTTTCCAGCGAAGACCTGACCGAGATCGAAAAGAAAATGCGCGAGATCATCAACAAGCGTGATCCCGTCAGCACCGAGATCTGGGACCGCGACCGCGCGATCAAATTCTACGAGGCCAACAACGAACCCTACAAAGTCGAACTGGTGGGCATGATCCCCGAGGGTCAGGATATCCGCATGTACTGGCACGGCCACTGGCAGGACCTCTGCCGCGGCCCGCATCTGGCCCACACCGGCCAGGTGCCCGCCGACAGCTTCAAGCTGATGTCGGTCGCCGGCGCCTACTGGCGCGGCGACAGCCGCAATGCCATGCTGCAACGGATTTACGGCGTCGCCTTCAAGAACAAGGAAGACCTGCGCGCCTACCTGCACATGTTGGAAGAAGCCGAGAAACGCGATCACCGCAAGCTCGGCAAGTCCATGGACCTGTTCCACCTGCAGGAAGAGGCGCCCGGCATGGTGTTCTGGCACCCGAACGGCTGGGCGGTCTACCGCGTTCTGGAAGACTACATGCGCCGCCGCCTGACCGACGCGGATTACAAGGAAATCAAGACCCCGCAGGTCGTCGACCGCAAGCTGTGGGAGGCCTCCGGTCACTGGGACAAGTACCGCGAGAACATGTTCATCACCGAAATCGACGAGGAACATGCCAACGAGAAACGCGTCAATGCGCTCAAGCCGATGAACTGCCCCTGCCACGTGCAGGTTTATAATCAGGGCCTGAAATCCTATCGCGACCTGCCGCTGCGTCTGGCCGAGTTCGGATCGTGCCACCGCTATGAAAGCTCGGGTTCCATGCACGGGCTGATGCGGGTGCGCGGCTTCACCCAGGACGACGCGCATATCTTCTGCACCGAGGACCAGATCGAAACCGAGACCGGACGGTTCATCGGCCTGCTCAGCCGCGTCTATCACGACCTCGGCTTCGACACGTTCGACATCAAGCTCTCGACCCGCCCCGAGGTCCGCGTCGGCAGCGACGAGATATGGGACAAGGCAGAGGCGGCGCTGACCCGCGCCATCGACAACCTGGGCCTGCCCTACGAGGTGGACCCCGGCGAAGGCGCGTTCTACGGCCCGAAGCTGGACTTCAAACTGACCGACGCTATCGGCCGCGAATGGCAGTGCGGCACGTTTCAGGCCGACTTCAACCTGCCGGAACGACTGGGTGCGGAATACATCGGCGAGGACGGCCACAAGCATCGCCCCGTCATGATGCACCGCGCCATCCTGGGGTCGTTCGAGCGCTTCCTCGGCATCCTGATCGAAAACTACTCGGGCAAGTTCCCGCTGTGGCTGGCGCCGCGTCAGGTGGTGGTCGCGTCCATCGTGTCGGACGCCGACAACTACGTTCTGGAAGTCGTTGAAAAGCTGAAATCTTTCGGCCTGCGCGCCGAGGCGGACATCCGCAACGAAAAGATCAACTACAAGGTCCGCGAACATTCCGTGGGCAAGGTTCCCGTGATCCTCGCCATCGGCAAGCAAGAGGTCGAGGACCGCACCGTATCGCTGCGGCGTCTCGGCGAAAAATCGTCTGATGTCATGGGCTTGGATGAGACAGTTGAACTTCTGGTAAAAGAAGCGACGCCGCCGGACCTGCGCTAGGCGAAAGCCTTACCCGACGGGGATGCCGTCCAGCGCCCAAAGGATCGTGCTGATCGTGAGAAACGACAGCACGGTCATGACCAGCATGGCGATGGCGGCCACGCTCTGCTGGCCATAGCGCCCCGCCAGGACCGGATAGATGCTCATGGCGGGCATTGCGGCGAACAGTATCCCGGCGCGGCCGATCGTGCTGTCGGTGACGCCGAAGCCGATTGCCGCCATCACCAGAAACCCGATCCAGACGAACAGCGGATGCAGCAGAAGCTTGCCGGCAACAATGGTCAGGACGCGGGCATCCACCGATCTCAGCGGCAGGCCCACAAGCGTGCCGCCGATGACGAACAGGGAAATCGCGGCGCTGGACAGGGCTATGATGCCGATCGGCTCGCTGACGGTTTCGGGCAGGGGAATTCCCAGCAACGAAACCAGAAGTCCCGCGCAGAGCGCCAGCGTCAGGGGGTTTCGCGCCAGCCGTCCGGCGATCTTGCGGGTCAGGGCCCAGCCCTGCACCGCTCCGCCATTCGCGCGCTCGGCCATGATCAGGACGAGCGGGATCACGAACAGGTTTTCAACGATGACGTTGAGCGCCAGAGCGGTGGGCGCAACCGCGGGCATCGCGATCATCAGGATC
>JBFIHV010000391.1:0-2529 GCA_041601595.1 Amylibacter sp.
ATCAGCCCGACTTTTTCATAAGTGTCCAGATAGTCGCGCGCCTCGGGATAGAGGCTTTTGACCCAGGCGACCTCGTCGGTTTGTTCCGACAGGTGCGTTTGCATCAGGCAGTCCCGGTTCTCTGACCACAGGGCTCCGACCATCTCCAGTTGCTCCGGTGTCGATGTCGGCGAAAACCGCGGCGTCACCGCATAGGTCAGCCGGTCACGCCCATGCCATTTCGCGATCAGCGCCTGGCTGTCGTCGTAGGCCGATTGCGGCGTATCGCGCAGCCCGTCGGGCGCGTTGCGGTCCATACAGGTCTTGCCGCCGACACTCCGCAACCCGCGGGCCTGCGCGGCCCTAAAAAACGCGTCCACGCTGGCCGGATGAATGGTGCAATAGCTGGCGCAGGTGGTCACGCCATGCGACAGGGCAATGTCGAAATACAGGTCCGCCGTTCTGGCGGCATATTCCGGATCGCTGAAGGCGATTTCCTCGGGAAAGGTATAGCTGTTCAGCCAGTCGATAAGCCGCTTGCCCCAGCTGGCGACGATACCGGTCTGGGGATAGTGAACATGGGCATCGACGAATCCCGCCATGATCAGCTTGTCGCCGTAGTCCGTGACGGCTGCATCGGCATGGGCCGCGCGCATTTCCTCGGTCCCGCCCATATCGATGATCCTGCCGCCCTGCACGACGACCGCGCCGCGTGCGCTGTGCCGGGCCGCATCGGGGCCGTCGGAAAACGGACTGGATTGAAACGCCAGCGTTTGACCTGACAGCAGGTGTTTTGTAAAGGGCATCGCAGTATCCAGTTGTTTCAGGGCCATCGCACAAGACCTGTCCGGACTTTAAAAAGCAAGAAAATTCCGGCCCGAAAAACCTGAAACAGTTACAAAAAAATTCAAAAGATCGCTTGCGTTGCCGGGGGGTTGTGGGATGCTATGGAGGAATATTCAGAGGCTGAAATGAGCGAGATTCCGACCAAGGACGTTGATCAGACCGACCGCGCCTACGAGGTCGGCGGCGAAATGATCGACGCCATTCTGCTGGCGATCGAAGAGGGTGACCGCGCCGGCTTTGACCGGATTCTGGAACCTCTGCACGCCGCCGACATCGCCGATATCCTCGAACAGATAAGCTCGCGCGAGCGGGATGCCTTCGTGACGTTCTGGGGCGCGGATTTCGACGGCGAAGTCCTGGCCGAGATGGACGAGGCGCTGAGCAGCGAGATTCTGGCGCGACTGCCCGACAGTGTCATGGGCGGAGCCTTCCGCGACATGGAAACCGACGATGTGGTCGATCTGGTCGAGGAACTGGAACATAAGGACCAGACCCGGATTCTGGACGCGCTGGACGCCTCGGACCGAATCGCTGTGGAAAACGCGCTGCAATACCCCGAGGATTCCGCCGGCCGCCTGATGCAGCGCGAACTGGTCATGGCGCCGGAACACTGGGCTGTCGGAGAGGCGATCGATTTTCTGCGCACCGATACCGATCTGCCCGAACGGTTCTACGACGTCGTGATGGTCAATCCCAAACTGGAGCCGATCGGCAAGGTGCCGCTTTCCAGTCTGTTGTCCAACGGCCGCGACGTCCGTCTGGTCGACATAATGGACGAGGATTTCCGCACCATTCCGGTTTTGCAGGATCAGGCCGATGTCGCCTATGCGTTCAACCAGTACAACATGGTTTCGGCGCCGGTTGTGGATGCGGAAAACAGGCTGGTCGGCGTCATCACCATCGACGACGCGATGGAGGTTCTGGAAGAGGAAGCTGAAGAGGACATCAAGCGTCTGGCTGGCGTGGGTGACGGCAGGCTGACGGACAGCATCTTCGCCACCACCCGTCAGCGGTTTCCCTGGCTGGCCGTGAACCTGCTGACCTCGATCCTCGCCTCGGTGGTCATAGCCCAGTTCGCCGAGACGATCGAGGCGATCGTGGCCCTGGCTATCCTGATGCCGATTGTCGCCTCGATGGGCGGCAACGCAGGCACGCAGAGCCTGACGGTCGCGGTCCGCGCGTTGGCCACCAAGGATTTGACCGCTGCCAACGCCTGGCGCGTAATCCGGCGCGAGACGACGGTGGGTTTGCTGAACGGGCTTGTTTTTGCGGTGATTATCGGAGGGGTTGGCATGATCTGGTTCGGTTCGCCGCTGCTGGGCGTCGTTCTGGGGATGGCGATGGTCGTGAACCTGCTGGTTGCAGGCAGCGCCGGCATCCTGGTGCCCCTGTGGCTCGAGAAGCTGGGGGTGGACCCGGCGCTTGCCTCGGGCGCGTTTGTCACCACGGTTACGGATATCGTCGGGTTCTTCGCCTTTTTGGGGCTTGCGGCGGCGATCCTGCTATAGGCCGCGCCCCGTTCCGCAATCCCTATTCCGGCATCCGCAGCACGTCATCGCGACTGCCCTTCTTGATCCGCACCGAACTTTCGCCGATGGCGGACACGGTCCAGCCGCTGACATCGTCGCCCTGCTTGACCTTGACGTAACGCCCCGACGGCAGCCGCAGCAGGGCGCGGCGCGCCGAACTGGTTCCGAAGACACC
>JBFIHV010000392.1:0-2478 GCA_041601595.1 Amylibacter sp.
ACGCTGCACCGGTTCAACGCCAAGATGGTGGTTCTGGCCACCGGCGGCTATGGCCGCGCCTATTTCAGCGCCACCTCGGCCCATACCTGCACCGGCGACGGCGGCGGGATGGTGGCGCGGCAGGGCCTGCCGTTGCAGGACATGGAGTTCGTGCAGTTCCACCCGACCGGAATCTATGGCTCCGGCACGCTGATCACCGAGGGCGCGCGCGGCGAGGGCGGCTATCTGACGAACTCCGAGGGCGAGCGTTTCATGGAACGCTATGCGCCGACCTACAAGGATCTGGCCTCGCGCGATGTGGTGTCGCGCTGCATGACCATCGAGATCCGCGAAGGCCGCGGCGTCGGCCCTGAAAAGGACCATATCCACCTGCACCTGAACCACCTGCCGCCGGAAACGCTGGCGCTGCGCCTGCCCGGCATTTCCGAGAGCGCCAAGATTTTCGCGGGCGTCGACCTGACCAAGGAGCCGATCCCCGTGCTGCCGACCGTGCATTACAACATGGGCGGTATCCCGACGAATTACTGGGGCGAGGTTCTGGACCCGACCGCCAAGGATCACGACCGCATTCTGCCCGGCCTGATGGCGGTGGGCGAAGCGGGCTGCGCCTCGGTCCACGGCGCGAACCGTCTGGGATCGAACAGCCTGATCGACCTGGTGGTGTTCGGGCGCGCCGCCGCCATTCGCGCCGGACAGATCATCGATCCGAAAACACCGAACGCGCCGCTGAACCAGAAATCGGTGGACAAGGCGATCGCGCGTTTCGACGGGCTGCGCCATGCCAACGGCTCCATCCCGACCGCCGACCTGCGGCTCGAAATGCAGAAGACGATGCAAAGCGATGCGGCCGTGTTCCGCACTGACAAGACCCTGGCAGACGGCGTCAAGGAAATGACCGCGATCGCCAGGAAGATCGCGGACGTGAAGGTCACGGACCGGTCGATGATCTGGAACAGCGACCTGATGGAAACGCTGGAACTTACCAACCTGCTGCCCAATGCCATGGCCACGATTGTCGCCGCCGAAGCCCGCAAGGAGAGCCGTGGCGCGCATGCCCACGAGGATTACCCCGACCGTGACGACAAGAACTGGCGCAAGCACAGCCTCGCGCGCGTCGATAACGAAAAGGTCAAGCTGAGCTTTCGCGACGTGCATCTGGAACCGCTGACCAAGCAAGAGGACGGCGGCATCGATCTGAAGAAAATAGCCCCGAAAGAAAGGGTTTACTAGGATTGCTTAAAGTCGTTTCCATATCGGTTCTGGGCCTCGGGCTGCTGGCGGCCTGCGCGCCTGCGCCGCTGATCCCGGTGGGTCAGGCGATGGCCGAATGCCGGGCGCGCGTGCTGAAACCGGTGGAGACAGAGGTCGGCATCGGGCTGGCGCTGGGCGGCGGCAAGCCGCGTTCCGAGCTTTCGCTGGGTGTCGGCGTCGATCTGGCCGCGGCCACCAACCCGCAACAAGCCTATTACGATTGCGTCGTGCGGAAATCCGGTATGGCGCCGACAGAACCTTTGTATCCCGAAGGCGCATAGAGGAAAGAAAATGGTTGAGCTGACACTTCCGAAGAATTCCCGCATGACGGTGGGCAAGACCTGGCCCAAGCCGGCAGGGGCGACCAATGTCCGGGCCTTCAAGATCTATCGCTACGATCCCGACAGCGGTGAAAATCCGCGCGTCGATACCTATCACGTCGACATGGACAGCTGCGGCCCGATGATCCTGGACGCGCTGATCAAGATCAAGAACGAGATCGACCCGACGCTGACCTTCCGCCGGTCCTGCCGCGAGGGTATCTGCGGTTCCTGCGCCATGAACATCGACGGCATCAACACGCTGGCCTGCATCTATGGCATGGACGAGGTCAAGGGCGACGTGAAAATCTATCCGCTGCCGCATATGCCGGTGGTCAAGGACCTGATCCCGGACCTGACGCATTTCTATGCCCAGCATGCCTCTATCATGCCGTGGCTGGAGACGAAAACCAGCCGCCCGGAAAAGGAGTGGCGCCAGTCGATCGAGGACCGCAGCAAGCTGGACGGGTTGTACGAATGCGTCATGTGCGCCTGCTGTTCGACCTCCTGTCCGTCCTACTGGTGGAACGGCGACCGTTACCTGGGGCCGGCGGCGCTGCTGCATGCCTATCGCTGGCTGATCGACAGCCGCGACGAGGCCACCGGCGAGCGTCTGGACGAGTTGCAGGACCCGTTCAAGCTCTACCGCTGCCACACGATCATGAATTGCGCCAAGACCTGCCCCAAGGGGCTGAACCCGGCCAAGGCGATTGCCGAGATCAAGAAGATGATGGTCGAGCGGGTGCTGTAGAGGCGGCGGGGCATTCGAGTATTTTTCGAACAATGAAGGGGCCGTGGCGCCCCTTTCCTGTGCGCCGGGAATCGACTAGCCTTGCTTGCATGGCCTGTTTGAAAGGGTAGCCGCATGAAAACCGTCAAGGAATTTCCCGCGCCCGCCGATGCCGAC
>JBFIHV010000393.1:0-2471 GCA_041601595.1 Amylibacter sp.
CCTGATGCACGACCTGCGCGCCATGGGCGAAACCAACGCGCTGTCCGGCCGGCGCAGGACGACCCTGCGCCGTGACACGCTGGCCCGCGCGCTGTCGGCCTATCAATCGCATTTTTCCGACGACGACGGCCGCGTCATGGCGACCTTCGACCTGACCTTCCTGACCGGCTGGGCCCCTTCGGCGGAGCAGCGGAAACCGTTGCGGCCCGGATCGGCGCAGGCACGTCTGGCCGAAGCGCTGGGTACGGAAGAGAAAAATCCCGAAAAGGACGGCGCTTGATTTAAGACCCGGCCGCGTTATCTGCCTTTCGAAGCGCAGCCGCCCGCCGCAAAGATGTTTGACATGAACCGACGCACGGATATGACAGCCAGATGAACATGTATTCCGAACCGACCCGCCCGGCCCATGCGCCCGCCGACCATCCGAAAGTCCGCTTCGGCAAGGTGGGCGTTGTCATTTCAAATCTCGGCACGCCGGACGCCACCGACTACTGGTCGATGCGCCGCTATCTGAACGAGTTCCTGTCGGACCGCCGGGTCATCGACTATTCGCCCTGGCTGTGGCAACCGCTGCTGCAACTGATCATCCTGTCGAAACGCCCGAAATCCTCGGGCGCGGCCTATCGCGGCATCTGGAACAATGAACTTGACGAAAGCCCGCTGCTGACGACGACGCGGGCGCAGGCCGAAAAGCTGGCCGCAGAGATGAAGGCCGCCTACGGCGACCGCGTCGAGGTCGATTTCTGCATGCGCTACGGCAACCCGTCCACCGACAGCGTGATCCGCGGGCTGAAGGACAAGGGCTGCGACCGGATCGTGTTCTTTCCGCTCTATCCGCAATACTCCGCACCCACCACCGCGACCGCCAACGATCACGCCTTCCGCACGCTGATGAAGATGAACTGGCAACCGGCGATCCGCACCGTGCCGGCCTATTACGATCACCCGCTCTATATCGACGCGCTGGCGAAATCGGTCGAGGACACCTATGCCAAGCTGGACAAGGAACCGGACATTCTGGTGACATCCTTCCACGGCGTGCCTGTGCGATATCTGAAACAGGGCGACCCCTACCACTGCCAGTGCCAGAAAACCACGCGCCTGCTGAAAGAGCGTCTGGGCTGGGCCGACGACCGGATCAGGATCACTTTCCAGTCGAAATTCGGGCCGGAAGAATGGTTGCAGCCCTACACGGTGGAAGAAGTCGCGCGTCTGGCCAGGGCCGACAAGAAGAGCATCGCCGTGATCGCGCCGGCGTTTTCATCGGACTGCGTCGAGACGCTGGAAGAGATCAACGAAGAGATCCGGGAAAGTTTCGAGCATGCCGGCGGGCAGGATTTCGCCTATATTCCGTGTCTGAATGACAGTGATGACCACATCCGGATGATGGCGGCGATTTTGCGCGGGGAACTGGCGGGGTGGGTGGAGAGGGAATAGCGTTTGGGCCGGAAACGGAAAGGCCTGTGCTGATGCCTGAAAGCTTGAAGAGGGCCTTCGCTCCAATTGCTGTTTTATGTATTAGTGGCAGAATATCGTGGTTGGCATCTTCCGAATGCCGCACCAATTCACCTTAACCAGAGACCCGTGGAAGTTTGACGCTTATTAAAATCTTAAATAGGAGACGATCAGGTTGGTCGAGATAACCACGGAGGCTGTCGGCATATCGCAGTGGCGAACCAAAACAGCGCTGGGTTGCGCCGTGACAATCCTGACTTTGGTATTAGCAAATTGCGTCGGAATTCAGTACGAGAACCTGTCGTCAAGGGAGAACGGCAGTATCTACGATCAGGCCCAAAAATATTCGACAAGAATGACATCCGGTGATCGCGGAGTGGGTTTCAAAGCAGAGCAGATGGAAGCTACAAAGGCATTTTCAAAAAAATACCCAAAATCATGTTCAAGCTTTTCAGAGGGGGTAGCCTGCTCAGCTCAAGCACTTGCGAAAAGCAGAAACCTTACGCCAAATAGCGCATTCGTCCTTGTTGTCTCTTTCGTCGAATTTGAGTCTGGCGGACGCTGTAATGCCAGCGGTCAATTTGATCCCGATCAAGTGTTTCCAAATGCTGAAAAGCTGAACGAGGTGCCTCCAATATTTTCAAATGCTACGGCAACGTTTCACGGGCCAGACTATTGGAATTCAAACCGTGATCTCGAATCTGAATATATCCATTCGGATCGGGGGGTAATTCGGACAACGGCTTGGTTCTCAGGCGTTGACTACGCAAGCTATGTCGCCCCGGAAGACCAAGAGATATTCCAAACCTTTGTGGATCACGAAGAATTCAAAGAATTCTGTTTGAGATTGAAATACAAGGCGAAATAAATTTCTTACATATCGTGGTGTAGAAAAACTGGCACAATCGAAACGCATAATTTCTCCGAACTCCCGCCATCGCCCCCCAAACCCAATCCCGCAAGATCGCCACCAGCGGCTTGTCGGCAAGCGGAATCTCGCAGTCCGTCAGTTTCGC
>JBFIHV010000394.1:0-2441 GCA_041601595.1 Amylibacter sp.
ATCGACACGGCCATCGTTGCGCTGCCGGTATCGGAACCGTCATTGACCGAGGTTGCGCTTTTCAGCGAAGACATGGTTCTGGTCCGTCCGGACGCGGACAGGCAAAAGCCGGTGCCCAGCAGGGAAAAGCTGCGCGAAATGCGGCTGCTTTTGCTGGAAGAGGGGCACTGCTTTCGCGATCAGGCCCTGTCATTCTGCAACATTCAAACGGCACTGCCGCGCGAGGGGCTGGACGGCAGTTCCCTGTCCACGCTCGTCCAGATGGTCGGCGCCGGGATCGGCGTGACGTTGATCCCGGAAATGGCCGTGCCGGTGGAAACCCGCTCTGCATCCGTTTCGGTCGCCCGCCTCGAAGGCCCTCAGCCCTCGCGAACCGTCGGCATGATCTGGCGCAAGACCAGTCCTCTGGCCAAGCAGCTTATGCAGATTTCCGAACTGGTCCATCAATCAGCCGAGGTTCTGCGCGCGCGGCACGATCCGATGCCGTCCGGATAACGAAAACCACCCGCATTGGCCTTTGCCGAAAATCGACACGCCGCGCCCGTGCCGCCGTTATGGCCGGACCGGATGAAGACCGCTGGCCGCGAAAGCCTCCGCAGCGCGATCGGACCGGAGGAAATCGAGAAACGCCTCCGCCTCCGGTCGGACGTCCGCACCGGCCCCCCAGGCTGCGCCAAAGACGAAGGTCTTCCTGAATTCCGGCGGCAGCCGACCGGCTATGGTGATCCCGGGGATCGGCAGCAGTTCGCTCATCTGCTGGAACCCGAGATCGGCCTCGCCCCGCGCGACCACGCGCCCTACCCGCTCGGAATAGATCGTCCGCGCGGTGGTCGCCATCCGCTCCGCGATGCCCAGCGCCGGAAATACGTGGGTCGAGAGGTAAATGCCGCTGGCGCTGGCGGCATGGGCGACCGATCCGGCCTTCAGCAGCGCTACCCTGAGCGCGTCCGGCGTTGAAATGTCAGGCACGGGTGCGCCTGCGCGGACCGCGGCGCCGATATGTGATTCAACGAGTGGAATGAAGGTCGGAGCCAGATAGCCTTCGTCCGCGTAACGACGATGGCCCGACTCCGCGAGGAAGTAGATGTCGAACCGCTGACCTTCGGCGAGCCGCGTCGGGATCGAATCGTGCGCCGCGCCGAGCGAAGAACCGAAGGCGATCTCGACCGGTTCGCCATAGATGGGCAGCAGCGCCTCGATGGCCGCGGCCTGCGCGCCGGAGGTGATAATTCGGAGCGGTCGGGTCATTCTCTCCCCCTGACTGGTTCAGCCTTTGGCACTTTTGACCTCGGACGCCACAAACCCGTCTTCGATGGCGCGCGCGAGGAAGGCATCAAGCGCGCCGATCCGGGGATCGTCACATGCCGGCAGGACCATCGCCTGCTCGACCTTGGTCAGGATGCCCGGCAGAATCCGGAAGGCCGGATCGCCCCCGAAAAACCGTTCGAGCGACTCGCGCACGCCCGCGACAAGATCGGCGCGGCCCGCCCTGAACTCTTCGAAGCTCTCCGTCGGCATGCCCGACCGCTCCAGCCGTGCGTGCCTGAGCGACGCCGTCAGATGCATGTCATAGGCCGAACCGGTCGAGGTCAGAACGGTCACTCCGTCGCGGTCGGCTGCCTCCACATCCTGAACGGGTCCGTCCGCGCGGACCGCATAGGTCGCCTCGATCGTGACATAGGGCCTTGTGAAGCTGACTTTGCGCGCCCGCGTCGCATCAATCGCCAGGAACGCCACATCCCAGATGTCGTTGCCCGCATCCCCGAAAACCTTCCCTGCACCGCTGTAAACCACGGGCTCGAGCCGCGCGCCGATCTCGTCGGCAAGACGCCGCGCAAGCGCCGGGCTGACCCCCAGAAGCGCTCCGTCGCGTTCCTGGACGAGAGCCCTGTTGCCGGTGTTGATCGCCACGCGCAGCACACCGTCCCGCGCCAGATACGAAAGATCAGCCTGCATATATTCCTCCCGTTGACTTCAGCGGATCATGCCGTTTCCCCATGCCGGTCTGTCAAGCGCCAATCCGCGCCCGCGCCGGATTTAGTTCCGCGACCCGTTTCCGTAACGCGCCTGGTGACACGCGTCATATCCCCAGGAACTCGCCGGAGATTTCCGCCGTCAGATCGACCGGCGCGCCCGACCAGACCGTTTTTCCACGCTCGAGGATCGAGCAGTGATCCGCCAGGGCCAGCAGTTCTTTCAATGCGCCGTCGACGATCAAGACCGACAGTCCCTCGGATTTCAGTCGGTGCAGAGTTGCCCATATCTCGGCCCTGATCACCGGGGCCAGACCCTCCGTCGCCTCGTCCAGAATCAACAGGCGGGGATTGGTCATCAGCGCCCGCCCGATCACCAGCATCTGTTGCTCCCCGCCCGACAGGGTCACCGCCGACTGGCCTGCGCGTTCCGCAAGCCGCGGAAAATAATCGTAAACACGCGACAGG
>JBFIHV010000395.1:0-2423 GCA_041601595.1 Amylibacter sp.
AAAATCACGTCGCTCGGGTATTCCAGCACCCTGTCCGCGAGTGCCCGTTCGCTTCCGGGCATCGATTCGTAGACCTCTTTGATTCGGCGCTCGATGGCGCGGGGCTTTGTTTCCTGAGACTTTTCAGAGTGCATATTCTTTGTTCAATCCTCGATCCGACTGTAGCATTTCTGCTCATTTTTCAACTCAACTGAAACATAATTTTAAAAAATTGACAATCTAAAACTTTTGTTTCAGTCTTATATATACCGTGTCCCTGCAGGGCGCGCCAGAATTGCTTGGAGCGCAGGAAGCGTTGGCGCACAGTTCAACTAAGGAGACTGCAAATGACTGATAGACTATTTACCGCGATGGCCGGGGTCTTGTTCCTCGGGCTCGCCTCGCCGGCGATGGCGGGCGATATCGTGTGGGCGCGGGACGGCGACATAGACTCGCTCGATCCGCACCGGGCGACGTCCACGCTGTCGCGACAGGTTTGGTACCAGATCTACGATTCGCTTCTGGAGTTCGACGACTCCGGCGCGCCGGTTCCCAACCTGGCGAAAAGCTGGACGGTATCCGACGACGGCAAGGAGGTCGTCTTCACCCTCAACGAGGGCATCAAGTGCCACGACGGCTCGGCCTTCAACGCGGATGACGTGCTTTGGACGGCTAACCGCGCGCTCGGCGACGAAAACCCCAGCCTGACCAAGGCCAGCTGGGGATCGGTGACATCCGTCGACAAGATGGACGATCTGACGGTTAAATTCTCGTTTGCGGAGCCTTTCGGCGCCTTCGTCCCCTTTATGGCCGACCAGTTCACCTCGATGCTGTGCGACAGCAATGCGGATAATGCGGATTTCGGCGTGTCCTCGGCCATTGGAACGGGGCCTTGGAAGTTCGCGTCCTGGACCAAGGGGTCCGAGATTATCCTGGAAAAGAACCCCGATTACGTGAACCATGGCCGGCCCGTGGATAACCCCGGACCACCGCTTGCCGACCGCCTGATCCTGCGTACCATGCCAGAGGCGCAGACACGCGTCGCAGGGCTGCGCACCGGAGAACTGCAGGTGATCGTGCCGCCGATCCAGGAGGTCAAGGCGTTGCAGGACGAGGAAGGTTTCGAGGTCTTCGTCGCCAAAGGCACCGGCCAGAACATGTTCCTGCAATTCGCGGTCAACCGGCCGCCGTTCAACGATGCCCGCGCCCGACGCGCCGTGTCTCATGCCATCAACAAGGATATGGCGATCCAGATCGTGTACGGCGACCTTGTCGAACGGCAATACTGCCCGGTTTCCCGAGGCGTCTTCGGCAACGACCCAGAATTCTGCCAACAGCACGATCAGGACTACGATCCCGAGAAGGCCAAGGAACTGCTGGCGGAAATGGGCTATGGCCCCGACAATCCGATGGAAGTCATTCTGGCGACATGGACCGGCGACAGCCGCGAAAGAATGCTGCAGGTGATCCAGAACATGCTGGCGCAGGTCAATATCAAGGTCAGCATCGAGGTGATGGACATCGGCACGCTCAATGCCCGCGACACGCAGGAAAACAACAAGGCGGACGGTCCCGGCTACATGGACCTGATGGGCTGGACATGGTTCGACCCCGATCTGCTGTACCTGCTGTGGCATTCGCCGGGCGCCTACGAGGGCTTCCACACACCGGAACTCGACGTATTGCTTGAAAAAATGCGCACAACGGTCGATGCTGATGCACGCAAGGAAGTCGTGAAACAGGTCTTTGTGATCTTGCTGGAAGAGGCGGGTCAGGTCCCGATCTACACGCCGGGTTGGCTGTGGCTCTATGCGGTTTCCGCCGACGCTCCGGGCTTCAAGATCGGTCCGTTCAACAGGGCGTTGTTCAACGCCGTGGATCGCTGATCCAGTGCGGGCGGGGCGTCATCCTGTCCCCGCCCGCCGAACCCCGAACGCAATATCTATTACCTGTGGAGCAACTGCATGGCCCGTTTTCTGTTTGAACGCATACTCGCTGCCGTTCTGACAATTTTCGTGACGACCGTGGCTGTGTCCATGCTGATCCACATCGTTCCCGGCGATCCTGTCAAGATCATGTATGCCCAGTCACAAGGCACGACCCCCGAACAGCTCGAGGAAGTTCGAGCCAGACTAGGGCTGGATCAGCCGCTGGTGACCCAGTATTTAAACTATATGTCGCGCGTCCTGCACGGGGATCTCGGCAAAACCATCCGCGGCGAGCAACCGGTGCTGGACCTGCTTCTGCAGCGCCTGCCGAACACCTTGGCGCTGGCGTTTTCCGCTTTGGTCATCGCCTCGGCCATCGGACTGACCTGCGGGTTTATAGCCGCATACAAGCGTGGCAGTTGGGCCGATACGACTTTGATGACATCCGCCATTCTGGGCGTGTCGATGCCGCATTTCTGGCTCGGGCTGATCCTGCTTTTCTTTTTCGCCGTCCGC
>JBFIHV010000396.1:0-2421 GCA_041601595.1 Amylibacter sp.
CCGCGCGCCGCGCTGAAGGAACTGGTGAACGGTTTCGACCGCTGGTCGGCCGCGATCCGCGACGGCGGGCGGTCGCATATCGAACTGGCCGAGCAAATCCTCGAGGAAAGCGGCTATACCGACCACTGGCGCAACGACAAGACGCCGGAAGCGCCAGGAAGGCTGGACAACCTCAAGGAACTGGTCAAGGCGCTGGAGGAATTCGAGAACCTGCAAGGGTTTCTGGAACATGTTTCGCTGATCATGGAAAACGACTCGCAGGACGCGACCGAGAAAGTGTCGGTCATGACGCTGCACGCCGCCAAGGGGCTGGAGTTCACCTCCGTGTTCCTGCCGGGCTGGGAAGATGGCCTGTTCCCGTCGCAGCGCGCCATGGACGAAGGCGGGTTGAAGTCGGTCGAAGAAGAGCGCCGTCTGGCCTATGTCGGGATCACGCGGGCCGAGGAATTCTGCACCATCAGCTTTGCCGCCAACCGGCGGGTCTATGGCCAGTGGCAATCAGCGCTGCCGTCGCGGTTTATAGACGAACTGGCCGCCGAGCAAGTCGAGGTTCTGACGCCATCCGGCCTCTATGGAGGGATCGGATCGGGTGGCGGTTCCTTCGACGGGGTGAAGCGCGGCTCCGATCTGGAACGGAACGCAGCCCGGACGGATGCCTACAACTCGCCGGGATGGCGGCGCATGCAGGCGCGCAATTCAATGCGCGGAGCGAGCCAGCCGCGCGAGGCCAGCAACCTCGTGATCGACGCCCAGGCGATATCCAGTTTCGGCCTGGGGGACAGGGTCTTCCACCAGAAGTTCGGCTATGGCGCCGTGGTCGAGATCGAAGGCGACAAGCTGGGCATCGCGTTCGAGAAAGCCGGAGAGAAAAAAGTGGTGGCCGGTTTTGTCACCCTGGCGTCCGAGGTGCCGTTCTAGGGATATTGCACCCGCGAACCGCGAAATATTGCACCTGCTCAAAAAGAAAAAACGGTGATGCGCGGGAGGAGGTGCACATCACCGTTCTTTTTCCGGGCCGCCTTAGGGAGGAGGAGTAGGCAGCCACCGAAGAAATTTGGTCTCAATGACCTCGTTTCGTAATCCAAAAATAGCATTTAATTGTCGATGTTAAAGACCCTATTGGACAATTCTGCTATGCGCTGAGTGCATGGCTTTACCGCTAACGGCACGCAAAAAAGGCAGATATGGAAAAATCTGACTGGTTTTTGTGCGGTGCAACAAACTTCAGTCCGCCGGGCAAAGCGACAAGTCCCTTTCGGTCAGGGTTGCCGCTTTGGCGTAGGGGCAGAACAGTTGCTGATTCTCGACCCGAAAGTCACCGATCGCCTGTTGTCCGCGGTCCGACAAGAGCCATTCGACCAGAAGATTCGCCGCTGCCGTTTTCACGTGTGGGTATATCTTGTCGTTGACGACAATCACGCTGTAGGGATTGCGCAGGCCGGCCACCCCGCTGAACAGAAGATCGAGGTTCTGCTTGTTGCCAAAGGACAGCCAGGTGCCGCGGTCGGACATGGTGTAGCCGTCCGTCGCGGCGACCATGTTAAGTGCGGCGCCCATGCCGGACCCGATTTCGCGGTACCAGTCGCCCTGAGGTTCAATTCCGGCGCTTTCCCATATCTCGCGCTCTTTCTTATGGGTGCCGCTGTCATCGCCGCGTGACACGAACAGGGATTGTGTGGCGGCGATTTGCCGAAAGGCGCCTTCGACCGAACCGGCGGACCGGATCTTGGCAGGATCGCTTTTGGGTCCGATCAGGACGAAATCGTTATACATCAGGTCGAACCGCTCGACGCCGAATCCTTCTGCAACGAAGGCCTCTTCGGACGGGCGGTGGTGGACGATCAGGACATCGGCATCGCCATTGCGCGCGATGCGCAGCGCCTGTCCGGTCCCGACCGCGATGACGTTGACGTGGATGCCGGTCTCTGCCTCGAAAATCGGCAGGATGTAGTCATAGAGCCCCGAATTCTGGGTGGATGTCGTGGAGGCCAGCGTGAGGGTCATTTCCGAGGCCTGCGAAAAACCGGCCCAGAACAGACTCAACACGGCGGCCAGAAAGCGCATCACAATATGCCCTTGAGATATTTCTCGGCCGGTTCCGAAGTCGGGCCGGCAAAGAAATCCGCGGCCGTCGCGACATCGGTGAACCGGCCCTTGTCCATGAACAGGATATTCTGCGCCAACCGCTTGGCCTGGCCGATGTCGTGCGTCGCCAAAAACACCGTGACGCCTTCGGAAGAAACGCCGCGAACGATCTCTTCCAACTGCCGTGTCGAGGCCGGGTCCAGATTGCTTGACGGCTCGTCGAGCAACAGGACGTCCGGCCGGTTCACGATGGCGCGCGCCAGTGCCATGCGCTGCCCCTCGCCGCCGGACAGGGCCGCTGCGGGCAGTTGTGCCTTGCCGGCGAGGTTGACCCGC
>JBFIHV010000397.1:0-2419 GCA_041601595.1 Amylibacter sp.
CGCATGCCGTCGATCAGATAGTGGATCGGGTTGAACTGCGTGACCGTCCGCATCGCGGGCGGCAGGGCCTCGATACTGTAGAAGGTGCCGGACAGAAAGCTCAGCGGGGTGACGACGAAATTGGTGAAGGCGTTGAGCTGGTCGAACTTCTCGACCAGTATGCCGATCACCAGCCCGACCAGCCCCAGCAGCAGGCTCGCCACCAGCACGAAGCCCGCCATCCACAGGGGATGGGCGACGGACAGCCCGATCGGTGCGAAAATCGCCAGAACGATCAGAACCGCGACCATCGCGCCGCGCGCCACCGCCGCCACCGCATAGCCCGCGACCAGCTCCGCCGCCGACAGCGGCGGCATCAGCGTGTCGACGATATTGCCCTGTATCTTGGCCAGCAGCAGCGAACTGGAAGAATTGCTGAAGGCGTTCTGGATCACCATCATCATGCAGATGCCCGGCGCCAGATAATACAGAAAGGGAACCCCCGCCATTTCGCCGCGCTGCTGCCCGAAAGCCAGGTTGAAGATGACCACGAACAGCACCGCGGTGACCACGGGCGCAAGCAGGCTCTGCATCCAGATCGAGGCAAAGCGCATGACCTCGCGCTCGGATAATGTGTACAGTCCGATCCAGTTCACGCGACCGAACCGCCGCACACCCTGTTCGACCTGCATTTTTTGGCGCAATTCCACTGAGCGACCCCGAAAATTGTATTCATAACCTTGTAACCGACCCAACAAAGGTTACAATAGATACGATTTTGTATTTTTCCCGCCGTTTTGAACCCTGTGTGGCGAATGAGCCGGAAACCGATGTGGAGTATCGAAATATGTCCTGGACCGACGAGCGCGTTGATCTGTTGAAATCTATGTGGAGCGAAGGCAAATCGGCCAGCCAGATCGCCAAGGAGCTCGGCGGTGTGACGCGCAACGCCGTGATCGGCAAGGTGCACCGGCTCGGTCTGTCGAACCGGACGGCTCCGGCCAAGGCCAAGGAAGCTGCGCCCGCCAAGGACAAACAGCCCGCCGCCGCGGCCAAACCCGCGCCGCAGCCGGCTCCGAAACCATCCGCCGCAGCCGAAGCGAAGCCTGTCGAGAAACCGCTGAACATCCCGCCGCGCAAGCCGATCATCACGGCCGGACAGCCTCTGCCGCCGCAACCGTCCACCTCCGAGATCAGCGAAGAGGCCCTGGCCAATGTCGCGGCGATCGAGAAGAAGGCGAAAAAGCTGAAGCTGATGGAGCTGACCGAGCGCACCTGCAAATGGCCGGTCGGCGATCCAGCGACGCACGATTTCTGGTTCTGCGGCCTCGTCTCCGAGCAGGGCAAGCCCTATTGCGAGGCCCATAACGCGGTGGCGTTCCAGCCCATGTCCGCACGGCGCGACCGCCGCGCGCGCTGAACTGGCATCACAAACCCACGAGATGAGTGGATTTTTCCGCGAAACCGCCTATCTTTGAGTCATGATCAAATACACGCTCAAATGCGAAAAAGACCACAGGTTCGACAGCTGGTTCCAGTCGGCCGAGGCCTTCGACAAGCTGTTGTCCTCGAAAATGATCACCTGCGCGGTGTGCGGCGCATTGGGCGTGGAAAAAGCCATCATGGCGCCGCGCGTGTCGCCTGCACGGTCCCGGGCGCAGGAACAGGCCGACGGACCGCTGTCGGCTCCGGCCTCGCCCGCCGAACAGGCCATGGCCGAGATACGCCGCAAGATCGAGGCCAATTCCGAGGATGTCGGCGATAACTTCGCCGCCGAGGCGCGTGCGATCCACGACGGATCGAAACCCGAGCGTTCGATCATAGGACGCGCCAGGCCGGAAGAGGCGACCTCGCTGATCGAGGACGGAGTTCCCGTCATCCCTCTGCCCTGGGGCAACAAGCGCACCAACTGACCCGCCGGAACCGGCGGCTTCCGGGGCATGCGACGCATTGGCGGCGGCGCGTGCTTTTGCTTGCCCTTCCCTGAATTCCCGCGTAAGACGCGGCCAGTCAAAACGCGCCCGGGAAAGTGTGAAATGTCCCTCGTAGTCATGAAATTCGGTGGCACATCCGTGGCGGATCTGTCCAAAATCGCCAATGCCGCCCGCAAGGTGCAGCAAGAGGTTGAAAACGGCCACAACGTGATCGTGATCGTGTCCGCCATGTCCGGCAAGACCAATGAACTGGTCGGCTGGGTGTCGGAAACCTCGACCTTCTACGATGCGCGAGAATATGACGCCGTCGTGTCGTCGGGCGAGAACGTGACCGCAGGCCTGATGGCCCTGACCCTGCAGGAAATGGGCGTCGCGGCGCGCAGCTGGCAGGGCTGGCAGGTGCCGCTGCTGACCAACTCCGCGCATGGCGCGGCCCGCATTCTGGATATCCCCTGCGAAAACCTGAACACCAAGTTCGACCAGGGCATGAATGTCGCCGTGGTTGC
>JBFIHV010000398.1:0-2405 GCA_041601595.1 Amylibacter sp.
AAAAATAAGAAAATCCCGAGTGTAAAAGGAACGGCAATATGAAAGCCCTTGAAGGTATCAAAATTCTCGACTTCACCCATGTTCAGTCCGGGCCGACCTGTACTCAGCTTCTGGGATGGTTTGGCGCAGACGTGATCAAGGTGGAGCGCCCCGGTGTCGGCGATGCGACCCGCAAACAGCTGGTCGACGTGCCCGGCGCGGACAGCCTCTATTTCACGATGCTGAACCACAACAAGCGGTCGATCGAACTGAACTCCAAGAACGAAACCGGCAAAGAGGTCCTGACCCGCCTGATCGAGGAATGCGACGTTCTCGTCGAGAACTTCGCCCCCGGCGCGCTGGACCGCATGGGCTTCGGCTGGGAGCGTATCCAGGAGATCAACCCGCGCATCATCATGGCGTCGATCAAGGGCTTCGGTCCCGGCAAGTATCAGGACTGCAAAGTCTATGAAAACGTCGCCCAGTGCGCCGGTGGTTCCGCGTCCACAACCGGTTTCCGCGATGGTCCGCCTCTGGTGACAGGTGCGCAGATCGGCGACAGCGGCACCGGCCTGCACCTGTGTCTGGGTATCGTTACCGCCCTGTTCCAAAGGGAAAAAACAGGCCGCGGCCAAAAGGTTACCGCAGCGATGCAGGACGCCGTTCTGAACCTCGCACGGGTCAAGCTGCGCGATCAGCAGCGTCTGGCGGCTGGCCCTCTGAAGGAATATTCGCAGTTTGGTGAAGGCATCCCCTTCGGCGAGGCCGTGCCCCGTGCCGGCAACGACTCGGGTGGCGGACAGCCGGGCCGCATCGTGCGCTGCAAAGGCTGGGAAACCGATCCGAACGCCTACACCTATTTCATCATTCAGGCCGCTGTCTGGGAAAAAGTCTGCGACCTTATCGGGGAACCGGACTGGAAGACCAAAGAGGGTTATGCAAAACCGAACGAGCGTCTCGACAAGCTGAACGAGATTTTCGAACGCATCGAAAAATGGACGATGGAACGTACCAAGTTCGAAGTGATGGACCTATGCAACCCGCACGACATCCCTGTCGGTCCAATCCTTTCGATGAAGGAAATCGCCGAGGACGAGGGTCTCTACGCCACCGGAACGCTGGTCAGGGTCGACCATCCGGAGCGCGGCGAATATATCTCGGTCGGTTGCCCGATCAAACTGTCCGACAGCGAAGTCACCGTTACGCGTTCGCCGCTGCTGGGCGAGCACACCCGCGAAATTCTGCATGAGGTACTCGGTTACAACGGCGCCCATCTGGATCGGGTGATTGCATCCGGTGCGGTCGGGGAGGTCAAATAATGCGTTTGATCGTCATGGGGCAACAGGCGTTCGGCAAGGACGTCCTGGCCAAGTTGCTGGAGACAGGCACCGACGAGGTCGTTGCCGTCTACTGCGAACCTGATCGCGAAGGCAAACCCGTCGACCCGATCAAGGAATTCGCCCTCGAAAAGGGTCTGCCTGTCTTGCAGCCGGCCCATTTCAAAGAGCAGGCAACCATCGATGAACTGGCCGCTTTCGACGCCGATCTGATGGTCATGGCATTCGTGAACGTCTTCGTTCCGGAAGCCGCGCGCGACACGCCGAAGCACGGATCGATCTGTTTCCATCCGTCGCTGCTGCCGCTTCATCGCGGACCTTCGGCGGTCAACTGGCCCATCATCATGGGCAGCACGAAGTCCGGCTTTTCGTGGTTCTACCCGTCCGACGGGCTCGACGAAGGTGACATCCTGCTGATGTGGGAATGCGAGATCGGGCCTGACGATACTGTGATCGATCTGTATTTCAAAAAGATCTATCCTGCGGCTGTCAACTCTGTGCTCGAGGTTTGCGATCTGTATCGTTCCGGCAATCCACCGCATATGCATCAGGACGAGGCCTTGGCGACCTACGAGCGCCGCTGCACCAAGAAGCATGCGCATATCGATTGGAACAAGCCGGTTGCGCAGGTTTACAACCTTATCCGCGGAACAAATCCGGCTCCGGGAGCCTGGACGACGGTCAATGGCACCGAAGTCAGCGTATTCGACAGCGCGCGTGTCGATGGTGACGGCATTTCAAGCCGCGTCATGGATGTTTCAGAGGAAGGCGTCACGGTACAGTGTATCGGCGGACGTATCCTCGTAAAGCGGGTCAGACCGGCAGGCGGCGACAAGCAATCTGCAGCTGAATGGGCTGCGTCAATCAATTTGAAGGCTGGCGACAGCTTGGGAGGTTAAGAATTAACATGGCATACAAGACAGACATCGAGATTGCGCGCGAGGCGTCGAAGCTTCCGATCCAGGCGATCGGGGCGAAGCTCGGGATCGGGGAGGCGGATCTGGTTCCCTACGGGCACGACAAGGCGAAGGTTTCGGCGGATTTCATCGAGAAGGCGAAGTCGAACAAGTCGGGCAAGCTGATCCTGGT
>JBFIHV010000399.1:0-2379 GCA_041601595.1 Amylibacter sp.
TCCGCATCTTCTCGCTGTGTCTTTTCGTGCTGCTTTCCGCGACATCCGTGTCGCTCGGCCAGACCGAACCGGCACAGCAGTTCGATGCGGAGGCCGCCACGGCGCTGGCGACCCGCGCCGAAGAGGTCCTGCGCGACGGGCAGGCATCCGATGCCGCCTTGCAGGAACTGCGGGCGCAACTGTCCAAAACACGCACCGAAGTCCTGAACGCCGAGGCAGCACGCAAGCAACGGGCCGACCTGTTGCAGACGCAGGTCGATGCGCTGGGCCCGCCGCCCGAGGGCGACGTATCCGAGAGCGAAGAGGCCGCCGCGCGGCGCACCGAACTGAACAAGCAGTTGACCGAGGCGCGCTCGCTGCAGGGGTTCGCGAAAGAAACCTACGAGCGTCTGAATGCCCTGATCGGCCAGATCGACCGTGAATTGCGGGATCGCCAAAGCAGGGTCCTGCTCAGCTTCGGATCGTCGCCGATAAAACCTGCCGTTCTGGCCGAAGCGGGCGGCGCCCTCGGCGAGTATTACCGCGAATTCACCACGGAGGTGGTGGAATCCTGGAACAATGACGCCAACCGGGCTGTGCGCAAGAACAACCTTCCCGCCATAGTCCTGCTGCTGGTTCTGGGTCTGGCGTTTATGTTTCCGGCGAGAATCTGGCTGGTAAGGATTTGGGACAAGGGCCGGGCGCACAAGAATCCGGGTGCCGAAGGCCTGTACCGATTTGTGATTTCACTACTGGTCCTGACCTCGCCGCTTGTCGGGCTCGCGCTGATCGTGCGGGCCATCGTGCTGGCGCAGGTCGTGACCTTCCGCGGTTTGTTTCTGCTTCAGGCCCTGCCGGTCGCGGGCATAGCGTTTTTCGGGGCGATATGGTTGTCGCGAAACCTCTTGCCGGTGACCGCCGAAGACCGGCCGCTGTCCGTTATGGAAAGCTGGTCGGGCCGAACAGGGCGGCGCACGATCACCTTGCTGGGCATCGTCTTTGCCTTCAAGCTGTTGCTGGACGCTGTATCCGATGGCCAGGGCTGGTCCGAAAACGTTTATATCGCGCTGCTGTTTCCGCTGACTGTGATGGGTGGCGCGGGCTTGCTGCGCATCGCCTACAGGCTGTGGTCAACGGACTTCGGCAAGAGCATCGAGGGCGAGAAGCGCAGCCAGGCGGAACGTCTCAGCCGCTGGATGTCCTATGCCTGCACCGTCGGCGGCGTTTTCGGGCCGTTGGTGGCGCTGATCGGCTATTCGCGGCTTGGCAGTCTGATCGTGTTTTCTTCGCTGCAATCGCTGGCCCTGCTGGCGACGCTGCTGGTGGTGTTCCGTCTGCTTGTCCAGTTGAGCGGAATTTTCGAGACACGCGCCCATAAACCGCAAAAGAAAGACGACGGGTCGAACTCCGGCTTCCTGTATCAGCTCGCGCTGGCCTTTGTTCTGGCCTGTGTGGCCATGCCCGTTCTGGCTCTGATCTGGGGCGTCAGCCCCGGCGAACTCGGAGAGATCTGGCTTGCGCTGCGCGAGGGGGTTTCCTTTGGCGGCACCCGGATTTCAATTTCCGAGTTCCTTGCCTTCGTCCTGATCTTCTTCCTCGGCTATACGCTGACGCGTCTGGTTCAGGGCGGGTTGCGATCCGTCGTTCTGCCCAATACGCGGCTCGATAAAGGGGCGCAGAACGCGCTTGTGACCGGCGCGGGCTATATCGGGATATTTCTGGCGGTCCTGATCGCGGTCGTGTCGACCGGGCTGGACCTGACCAGCCTGACCATCGTTGCCGGTGCCCTGTCCGTCGGTATCGGTTTCGGACTTCAGACCATCGTGTCGAACTTCGTCTCGGGCATTATCCTGCTGATAGAGCGGCCGATCAAGGAAGGCGACTGGATCGAGGTTGGCCAGTATTCCGGCATCGTGCAGAAGATTTCGGTGCGGTCCACCACGATCGACACGTTCGACCGGGCCACTGTCATTGTCCCGAACGCCGACCTGATCGCGGGAACCGTTGTGAACTGGACGCTCCAATCCCTGAACGGCCGGGTGCGGGTGCCGGTCGGTGTGTCTTATGACAGCGATCCGCACAAGGTCAAGGATCTGCTGCTCAAGATTGCCCGTGACCACGATCAGGCGCTCTCGAACCCGGAACCGGTCGTCCTGTTCATGGGCTTCGGGCCCGACTCCATGGATTTCGAACTTCGGGCCATCCTGCGGGATGTGAACCTTGTCGCCGCGACGAAATCTGACATGAACTTCGAGATCGTGCGCGTCTTCCGCGAAAACGGCATAGAGATTCCGTTTGCCCAGCGTGATGTCACGATCAAGAATGCCAAGGACTTTCTGCCGCCGCAAAAGCCGGCCAAGGACGGGGCGGCGGAATGACGGAACCGCTGTTTCGTGACGA
>JBFIHV010000400.1:0-2374 GCA_041601595.1 Amylibacter sp.
AAACCCCTGTTGACTTGGCGATCAGGATGGCTAAAAACCGGACATCGAATTCGGACGCGACTGCGTCTTCTCTTTGCGGGATACAACAAATGAAAACTTTTTCAGCGAAACCAGCTGATATCGACAAGAAATGGCTGCTGATCGACGCCGAAGGCGTTGTTCTGGGCCGTTTGGCGTCGATTATCGCCATGCGCCTGCGTGGCAAGCACAAGCCGAGCTTCACGCCGTCGATGGATATGGGCGACAACGTTATCGTCATCAACGCCGACAAGGTGCAACTGACCGGTAAAAAACGTACCGACAAGATCCACTACTGGCACACCGGCCATCCGGGCGGCATCAAGCAACGTTCCGCCGGCCAGATCCTGGAAGGCAAGCATCCGGAACGCCTGTTGATGAAAGCCGTCCAGCGCATGTTGCCAGGCGGTCCGCTGAGCCGTCAGCAAATGACGAACCTGCGCATCTACACCGGTGCAGAGCATCCGCATGAAGCCCAAAATCCAACTGTTCTGGACGTTAAATCCATGAACAAGAAAAACACCCGGAGCGCGTAACCATGAGCGACGAAATCAAATCCCTGGACGCGCTGAAAGATGCGGTTGGCGGCGCCAGCCTGGCACAAGCGGCGGAAACGTCCGTAGCGCGTGAGCCTGTACGCGACGCACTCGGCCGCTCCTATGCGACCGGCAAACGGAAAGATGCGGTTGCCCGCGTCTGGATCAAGCCGGGTTCCGGCAAGGTCACCGTGAACGGCCGCGACATGAGCACATATTTTGCACGCCCCGTGCTGCAAATGGTTCTGCGCCAGCCCTTCGCTGTTGCCGGCGTTGCCGGCGAATTCGACGTGATGGCAACGGTCAAAGGCGGCGGTCTGTCCGGTCAGGCCGGTGCGGTCAAGCACGGCATTTCCAAAGCCCTGCAATTGTACGAACCATCGCTGCGCGCTCCGCTGAAGGCCGCCGGTTTCCTGACACGCGACTCGCGCGTCGTGGAGCGGAAGAAATACGGTAGAGCCAAGGCGCGTAAGAGCTTCCAGTTCTCGAAGCGCTAAGTCTGCGGAAACAGGAATTCGAAGGGGCCCTCGCGGCCCCTTTTTCTTGTCGGCTGCTTCCCGCCGAGGTCCATTGACAAATCACCGAAACAGGGCAATGCAGTTCCGGCAAGGATTTCATGGAAGCGCACAGAGAATGCCCGTCGGAATATTTGACTCAGGAATTGGCGGCTTGACCGTCCAGCAGGCCATCGCCGCGCGGTTGCCGGATCAGCCGCTGGTCTATCTTGGGGACAATCAGCATGCGCCCTACGGGGTCCGCGATGCCGAGCAGATTTTCGAGTTCACCTGCCAGCATACCGAACGTCTGTGGGAAGAGGGCTGCGACCTGGTGATTCTCGCCTGTAATACCGCCTCTGCCGTGGCGCTGAAGCGGATGCAGGAAACCTGGCTGCCCAAGGACAAACGCGTGCTCGGCGTGTTCGTGCCGCTGATCGAGGCGGTGACCGAACGCAAGTGGGGCGATACTTCGCCGCCGCGCGAAGTCGCAGTGGATCAGGTAGCCCTGTTCGCCACCCCCGCCACGGTCGCCAGCCGCGCATTTCAGCGCGAACTGGCGTTTCGCGCCATCGGCGTCGATGTCGAGGCGCAACCCTGCGGCGGTGTCGTCGATGCGCTGGAGCAGGACGATTTCGAACTGGCCGCCGAACTTGTTCGCAGCCATGTGGCCGCTTTGCTGCGCCGTATGCCGAACCCGCGCGCGGCGGTTCTGGGTTGTACGCATTACCCGATCCTGAAAGATGTGTTCCAGGATGCGCTTGGGCCGGACGTCGATGTCTATTCGCAGGGAACGATCGTGGCCGAGAGCCTTGCCGATTACCTGCAACGCCATCCCAAAATGGTCGGGTCCGACAGGCCGGGGCGTTTCCTGACGACCGGTGATCCGGCGGCGGTTTCCCGGGCGGCCTCACATTTTGTCGGAAAACCTGTGGTTTTTGAAGCCGTCTGATTGCACGCCCCCCGCAAATACCCTACATCGCTAGTGAAGAACGAGAAGGAGAGGCCAATGGCTCAGCCGAAGAACATCGCAATTTTGGGGGCGTCGGGTTACACCGGCGCTGAACTGGTGCGGATCATTGCATCGCATCCGGCCATGAAAATCGTAGCGATGACGGCGGACCGAAAGGCTGGCCAGACAATGGGGTCCGTGTTTCCGCATCTGGCCTATCTGGACCTGCCGCTGCTGACCAAGATCGAAGAGGTGGACTTTTCCGGCGTCGATCTGGCGTTTTGCGCCCTGCCGCACGGGGTGACGCACGGCTTGGTGAAATCGTTGCCGGAACACGTAAAAGTCGTCGATCTGTCAGCGGACTTCCGGCTGCG
>JBFIHV010000401.1:0-2369 GCA_041601595.1 Amylibacter sp.
GCCCGTCTCGTTCCGGTATATCTGGATTCTTGTCCGGACCGCGTCGGGCCGCACGATGTAATAGGTGAACTCCTCTATCGTGACGCCCGCGAATATCTTGTCATGGACGCGGTAGAGCTCGCGCAGGAACGCGTCGAGTTCCGCCTGACGCAAGGCCGCCGGATTGACGACCTCCGCTTCGACAAGTCTTTTTCGCGTATCTACCGACATCAACGAACCCTGCAACGCGCCTCTTGCGGCTCTCCTGACAAATAGTCCGACTGGTTTTGGGCAAATCGCTTGCCGGTACCGGTGACTGACTTGATTACGCCCTGAAGCAAGGGGCCATCACGAGCGACGAAATCTTCGCAGTGCCGCAATGCCGAAGCCGTGGCGCGGGATCATTTCCCATCCGACCGGTCCTGTTTCCTATTTTTCGACCTTCCCGGCTTTCTCAACTTCGAGAAAAACCGCTTGTTCAGGATTACGAACTCCTCGATCAGATTGGTCAGGCCGCCAAGCTCCTTCTCTTTCAAATACAGGAAACCTGCCAGCGCGGCGACCGAGGCACCGAGACAGTCGACGATCAGGTCCCACATCGTGTCCTGCAGTCCCGATTTCTGCATGTTCAGCCCCAGCAGCTCGTCTGCGGCAAACTCCAGAATCTCCCACGTCGCTCCGACCGCGACGGCGCAGCTGAACGTGATGAATGCGATTGCGATCGGTGGCGCCGAATACCTGTCTCCCTGAAACAACATGAACACGAGCAGAAAACTGAACAGCCCGAACCCGACGGCGGCCCCGCCGTGCAGCAAAACATCCCACCACCAATATTGTTCATAGAAATCAAAAGCCTCACCCAGAAAGATCGTCGCAAAGATAAATATGACGATCATAGAGACAAAGCTGACGGGCAGTTTTACCGCAAATCTGTTGCTGAAAAAAACCGGAAACAGGGTCAGGAGAAATGTTATCAGCCCGACGGTCGCCAGTGACCAGTTGGAACTGACCAAACCCGTTACGGTGGCGCTCACCAGGACTATCCAGACCGCATAGGTTACCAGACCTTTATTGGCGAGGGAGAATGGCAATATCCGCTTCCTGCAAGTTGTTGGCATCCTTGGTCTGTGACACGGCCGGTTCCGCGGCTTTTGCACGCCACTCAAATATACAGCACACCCACGCAGACGTGATATGGAACTGCCGCGTTTCGTGACTATGTATGCAACCGAACATAGGACACATGAACCGAAGTGAAAATAGCAAGCTACAATATCCGGAAATGCATTGGACTGGACCGCAGAAGAAATCCGCAAAGGATCTTTTCGGTACTCGGCGAACTCGACGTGGACATCGTCGCCCTGCAGGAGGCCGACAAGCGCCTCGGCCGGCGCCCCTCCTCCTTGCCGATCGACCAGATCGAACGTCATACCGGGATGCTGCCACTCGATATCGGCGCTTCCGGCCCGAGTCTGGGCTGGCACGGGAATGCGCTCTTGTTGCGGCCGGATTCGAGTTTCGCGGACGTCGAATGTCTGGACCTTCCGGGACTGGAGCCGCGCGGCGCGATCATTGTGGATATCAGCCTGAACAACGAGTCCTCGCTACGATTGGTGACCGTTCATCTGGGACTGCTGCGCAACAGCAGAATACGGCAGATCGCCTACATCAGGGATGCGGTTGCCAACCGGACGAAGCGGCCGACGGTGATCATGGGCGACTTCAATGAATGGTCGCCAACGAAAGGCTTGGGAACCCTGTCGGAGGATTTCGATATTCTGGCTCCCGGGAACAGCTTTCACGCGGCCCGGCCGGTCGCGAAGCTGGACCGCTTTGCCCTGTCCAGGGATTTGTATGTCAGGGACGCAGGCGTGATCGAAAGCGGGCACGCCCGCCGGGCGTCGGACCACCTGCCGATCTGGGCCGATATCGGGATATTGCCGGAATAGGCGACGACCCGGCGGTAACGCTTCCTAGAACAGGACCTCGCTCATTGGTTTCCCGCCGCGCATGGCAAACGCGATGGCCTCCAGAACAACTCCATTCGTGTTGATGTCGCTGTAGCCGAAGGTCGGCTGATCCGTCGAATTGTAGACACCCACCACAAACCCCAACCCGGGCAGGACAGTGTCCCTGGAGGCCCGTTCCACCAGCTTGTCGGAAAATTCGCCGGGCCTGATCGCGCCCCACAGGAAGGCCGCCTTGGTGCTGAGCAATCGGTTGGCATAGGTGAAGCCGGGGGTCTGGAACCTCGCTTCGTTGATAATCGAAAACACCTTCCAGGGATCATTCGCATCGTTGACGTCCAGTCCCTGATACGTGAACCAGGGCTCCCGGTCCAACGGCGTTTCGGAGGCCGCGACCAGATCGCCCGAACGCCGGTATTCCGC
>JBFIHV010000402.1:0-2358 GCA_041601595.1 Amylibacter sp.
AATACATCGGGCCGGGGCCTGACCGCAGATTGAGGTCGGTCCAGGAAGAAGCCATGGACTCGGCGAATGCTGCCGAACCGAAAAGAACGCCTGCAACGGACAGGCTCACTACTGTTTTCGTAATCATAAAAATAACCTTTGTTTGGGCAACCAGGCACGCAAGTTCGTCGCGCTGATCTGCTACCGTTTTGGAGGACATTCCAGACTTGCCATCTTTGCAATGGCCTGAAATATTCGCCGCTGGTTGCCGATTTGGCGGCAACCGCGCATAAATTGACATTGTTTCTATGACAGCAAGTTGATGCAGATCAGTGTTTTGAAACTAAATGGCGAGCCATGCGCGCGGGGTATATTTGATGCGTGCATGCTGCCGGATGAATAGAATGACCGTGCCTCGAACCCGGTCCGCGTGCGTCTGTTATTTTCCGCACGCTGAAATCAGCATTCAAGATGATCGGAAAACGCTCGCGGGATACGAGGGAATAATTCGCTCCCGCGAACGCAATCTTACTAGCTAAAAAATACACTTCTGGATCGCAAAATATTCGACGATACGCCTCTTGATAGGCGATTTTCGCGCGCGAATGTTAATCTGGATCAGTCATCAATGCATTGGGACGGATGTTAGGTGATCTTCGGTAAAGTCCGAAAAATTCACATGGTCAGTTCCGCTCTTGCCGCATTGCGCGCCCGGAGCACGGGAAAACAGCGCGGGTATCACGGCAACAACCGCACATGCTGATCCAGATATTCAGTGTCGAAACCGGCGAGATTCACCAGCGCGTCGAAATCGAGAAATTCGACGTAACCCTTGTTGAAACTCAACAGCTTCCGTTCTCGCAATTCCCGCAACACCCTGTTGACGTGAACCGCCGTCAGGCCGAGCGCGTCGGCCAGGTGATATTGCGTCAGAGGGCAATCATAGCCGTCCTTGGTCCCCATGCCGACGACAGCCAGCCGCGCACCCAGTTCCAGAAACAGATGCGCCGAACGTTCAACTGCGCTTCGGCGCCCGAGTCCGACCAGATGTTCCACCACCATCGCTTCGTCACGCGACGCCCCCCAGAGGACGGCGATTGCCAGGCGCGGCGTGTTCACGAAAGCCGAGCGCAGTTCGCTGTCCATGACTTCCGACACTTCAACGTCCGTGACGGCCTCGATCGAGTGATCCGCGGTTCGGAATAGAACGCTGCGCAATCCCAAAATGTCGCCCGGTACCTGGAAGTCAACAATCTGCCGAGAGCCATCCGGCAGCAGCTTGGAGGAACATCCCCATCCTTTGGCGAGTATATAGACGGATTTATTGGCCTCGCCCTGATGCACGAGATCGTGTCCGGCCTTGAATGCCCGGCGTCGCCGGTGCAGTTCCGCAAGGACCGCAATATCCGAGTCTGACAGCTGAACAAAAACGTTGAGTTTCTTTGTCAGGGGACTGTCGTGAATGGGCATTGGCAGAGCCTTGTCATAGAGCGGAAATGTCGATAGCCGGCGGGCTCGCGGCAACGGTTGCGCCAATCCCAGACGCGCAAATATACGTGATACTGCTTTAGATCAATATGCGTGCTTATTTTATGGGACAATGGTGATGAATTCGCCATAGCGAACCGAAACCGCCGGTGTTTCCAGGCCGTAAAAGGACGTTTCATCATTACGAAAATCATTCCAGAAGTTTCCGGACAAGCCGCGCTTGCGATCTGCGAGTCACTGTTGCTCGCGCTCAACGACTTAAAAATCCTGCCGGAAAAAGAGATAATCGGACTGCTCAAAGATGCTGCTTCGACGCACCAGAATGCCGCGGAATCCGGCGACAAACCTGACTTCAACAGAGCTGTCGCAAGTCTGATCAACGGCATAATTGACGGCGGGAACTCCGTGCGGCGCCGCTGATATCCGCGGCGCGGCACCTGCCTGATGAATGCGAGAATCGGCGCGACCGGGTTGCTTGGCGTAGGTTTGCGGGTTCTGTGAGATCAAACCGGCTTGAAGCGGGCAGGGCCGTCGGCTTGCCATTTCGGATGACAAAACGCGGCCCCTAACGCTATTTTAAAACGTCGCCAGAAGTCATCCGCCTAGCCTGTCTCACGTCAGCACCTATGGGACAGGTCAGGGCGAATGAGGATATGATATTCCCCTGAACACCGGAAAATCTGCGTAACGCCCCGCGCGCATGGTGGCGTCTTCTTCCGGCTCTTCTCCGGCTTTGATCAAACTTCCCTTCGGTGCGATATAGGAGGAAATTGTTCGCTCCGGATATTCTCGCCAAGTCAGGTTGAATGCAGCGAGCTTCGGAAAGAAATACATGGCTGAATAAGACAAGTGGTCGTGAGCCCACCAAGCGAGATCGCGCCAGTCCCGCCC
>JBFIHV010000403.1:0-2358 GCA_041601595.1 Amylibacter sp.
CCGAGCATCAGCAGCAGCATACCCAGCAGCAGGGCCCAGGAATTTTTCAAAACGATTAGCAAACGACGACTCCGAACGCGTTGGGTTTCCCGGATGTTAGTAGGATACGATGGTTGAATCTTTATAAAAACGACTCATCGCGCACCGTTTTTTCTCTATGGCAGCAACAGCGAGCCGTCGCCATAGGAAAAGAAACGGTACTTCCGCTCTATCGCAGCGTCATAAATCCGCCGGGTCTGCTCCACGCCGATCAGGGCGCTGACCAGCATCAGCAGCGTCGATTTCGGCAGGTGGAAATTGGTGATCAGCCCGTCGCAGGCGCGGAATTTGAAGCCGGGCTTGATGAAGATGTCGGTGTCGCCGGCCCAGGGCGCTATCTCGCCGCTGTCCCGCGCAGCGGTCTCGAGTATCCGCAAAGAGGTCGTGCCGACCGGAATGATCCGCCCGCCCGCCGCGCGCGTGGCGGCGATTTCGGTCGCCGCCTGCGGGCTCACCTGCCCCCATTCGCTGTGCATCTTGTGGTCTGCGACATCGTCCACCTTGACCGGCAGGAAGGTCCCCGCCCCGACATGCAGCGTCACCTTGGTGACATCCACGCCGCGCTCCGCCAGCCGCGCCATCAGGTCGTCGTCGAAATGTAGCGATGCCGTCGGCGCCGCCACGGCGCCGCGACGCTCTGCGAACATGGTCTGGTAATCGGTGCGGTCCTGATCGTCGGCAGGCCGCTGCGCCGCGATATAGGGCGGCAGCGGCATCTTCCCGATCTCCTCCAGCGCGGCGTCGAACGCATCGCCGGTCAGGTTGAAGGCCAGCAGCACGCCGTCCGGTCCCTTGTCGATGATTTCCGCCGACAGCCCGCCCTCGAACAAGACGGTCTCGCCGATGGCCAGCTTGCGGCCCGGCTTGCAGAGCGTCAGCCAGCGCGCCTCTCCGTCCGGAGACAGCAGGGTCACCTCGACATTGGCGAAGGTCTCGCCGTTATCGGACAGGCGCCGCCGCTGCCCGAACAGCCGCGCCGGGATCACCTTGGTGTCGTTGATCACCAGCCGGTCGCCGGGCCGCAGGAACTCCGGCAGTTCGGTAAAGGTACTGTGCGTGATCCTGCCGCCGTCGGACACCAGCAGCCGCGAGGCGCTGCGCGGTTTTACCGGACGCAGGGCGATCAGCTCTTCTGGCAGGTCGAAATCGAAGTCGGATAGTTTCATGGCCCGCCCAGTGCCGGAAAATCGCCGGAACCGCAAGGTTTATTGAGGAACGGGCGCAGGTGGATCACGCCGGAAAATCTCGCGGAACACACCGGGCGTCAGGATCGACAGCGGATTGACCGAGACTTTTGGCGCATCGGGATTGCCCTTGATCGTATAGGTGAACCCGAACAGACCTTCGCCCTTGTCGCGGCCGAACAGTTTGCCCAGCACGACCTGAAACGCCCCGTTGACCATGTATATCGGGGTGATAACGCCCTCGAAATCCACGGTTTTGGACTTGGGGTCGTACCATCCCCGCAGGGTCAGGCCCATGGAGGCGCCCGTGGCGCTGATCCCGTCGATCCGGATGCCGTTGCCGCGAATCCTGCCATGGCCGGTGACGTCCTCGAAATGAATGCCCTCGTTCTCCAGTTGCTGCAGCAGTCCGACGACGCTGACCGCGTTCAGCAGGCTGGCCATGGCGTTGGAGTTTTTCAGGCGCGTCTTGTGGATTGCGAATTCGAAATCGAACGCGCCCTTCTCGCCCGCGGGCTGCAATTCCAGGGCCAGATCTCCGCCGAAGGTGGACTTGAATATGCCGGCGTCGCGCAGGATCTCGCCCGCATCGTCACCGGTTATGGCGATTTGCGTCCCCCTTTCCCCCGGCGTCATCTTGCCGGAAATCGGGCTGCCGTTATTGACGAGGGCATCGAACGTACCCGACAGACCGCCGCGGGAAACGGCATTGCTGCGCAGGGATGTCAGCGCGATGCCGTCATTGATTTTCAGCTTGTCCAGCCGGACGTCGAGCTTCGATCCGTTGCCTTTGGGCGGTTTGTCCGGAAAGCCGCCGGCGTCTATGAAACCGCCGCGCAGCGCCACCTCACTGCCGGCGTCCGACGGCGGAGCAACACGTGCGGAAACGTCCATCCACTTTTTCAGCTTCAGTTCCGGCAGCACCAGTCCGGCGAACTTGCCGTCCTCGTCGAATTCCACATGGCCCTTGGCGGTCAGCCCGGCCGCCTCCAGCCGCAGTTCCTCGACCGTCGGCCGCTTTCCGAATTCTCCGGCGGCGAAGAAGCTGCCCGCCTCTTTCGTGCCCTTGCGCCAGCCCAGATTGGGCAGCGCCATGGCGGCGCCCAGCAGGCCCGAGGAAATCTCGTAGCGCGGC
>JBFIHV010000404.1:0-2356 GCA_041601595.1 Amylibacter sp.
CATCCACCAGTACGAGCGCGCGGCGGATGCGGTCGCGAAATATTCGGACACCGTGGACCGCGGCCTTCAGGTCGTATTGCGCGACAGGGATATTCCACACGCAGGCTGGCAGACGGAGACCGGTGCCGGAGGGCGCAGCGCCGTCATCGTGATCGGATCGGACCGGGGAATGTGCGGCCGTTTCAACGACAGGATAGCATCCTTCGCCAGCACGCATCTGCTGCAAGAGCAAACGGCCGCCGGCAAGCCGCTTCTCGCCGTTATGGGCATACGCGCCGTCTCGCGCCTGTCGACCGAGGGCCATCAGGCGGACGAAATCATGGCATTGCCCGGTTCGGCAGGCGGTCTCGCCCGCTCGGCGCAGGAAGTCATCGCTTATATCGACCGCCTCAGCAGGGCCGAGACCGTGACGCAGGTCGATCTGATCCACAACACCCGCACCGGCGGCGTTGGCAGCGCACCCGTGGCCCGCCGCCTGATGCCTGTCGCGCCCGGGTATCTTGAAGGACTGGCTAAAAAACCTTGGCCTTCGCGCTCGCTCCCGATGTTCCGGATGGAGGCCGAGGCGCTGCTGCGTTGGCTGCTCAGGGAACATATATTCGTCACCATCTACCGGGCGCTTGCGGAGTCGCTTGCCAGCGAACACGCCTCGCGGCTCGCCTCGATGCAAAACGCAGAGCACAATATCAGTGACCGGCAGGAAGAGCTTCTGGCAAGCTTTCGCCAGAAACGCCAGGAAAACATTACCCGCGAACTGCTGGACCTGATTATCGGTTTCGAGGTCACGCAACCGGAGGAGTGACCCCGCAACGGGCGCTTTGATCATCCGGTGGCGCGGCGCTACTGCGCAGGCACGAGCACGTCGCGCAGGTATTCCGTATAAAAAGCATCCACGCCCTGCCGGTTCAGGTGGTCCGTATCGAAATAGAGCCCCGGATCGGGCAGGACCGCGCTGAAGTCATGATAAGCGATGCCGAGAGGCGCGATCCTTGCGTTCAAAGCATCGTCGAACGCCGTCTCGTAGGGCAATGCCTTGCGAAAGGCGTCGGTCATGGGCATTTTGATCACCACCACCTGTATTCCCGCGGCCTGAGCTGTTTTGAACATCGCCTCCAGCGCGTCGAGATATCTTGGATCTATTGCTTCCTCCGCTTGATCCGCAGGAAAAAGGTAGTCGATGCGTTGCGTTACGGCATGGCGGGAAGGTCTTGATTTCCGGTCAAAATTCTCCGCCCCACGCCAGTCCTGTGTCGAAAAGCGGGCGGGATCGTTGAGTTTCGAAAAACATGTCAGATAGTCGATCAGTCCACGGGGATCGACACCCTCATGCAAGACGTAGTCCAGCATCAGCGATGCGGTCGAGGACCGCAGCGGCGTCTTGCGCAAAAGCTTGCGGTCAACGATCCGGTCCTCGTTCCAATCGGATGCTCCAAATGCAAAGGAATCAATGACATATAGGAGGTTCTTCGTGTGAATATCCACCAGCGCCTGCTCAAAGACGAAGCGGTTGAAGACAGGACCGGCTCCGGTATCGGCGAGGATGAGGGCGCGCTGGCCGCTGTCGGCCTCAAGCCTTTCGGGAACGGCCCCATAGTCGAGCGGCAAGGCGTGCGACGCGCCAAGAACGACCCAGTCGAACGTCTGGCCGCGCGCGTCCAACAGACGTTGGAAGGCGGTTTCCTTCCCTGCCCGCCCGATCGTTATTTCGGCCCAGACCGCAGCGCCGATATAGAGCAGCAGAAAGACCAGAACGAAACCAGACAGCCGCCTCATCTGCCGTCCCTCCGTGATCTCGACTTCTCGCGCTCCATATCAGCCTCTCTAGAATTGCATGTAGACAAAGGCTTCGCCCTGCCAGCGCCCGAGGATCAGGATTGCGAACAGGCAGGCGTACCAAGCGCCCCAGCGCAGCCAGAGCGGCATCGCCGCCAGCCATTCCGACAGGGGCCGCCTTTCCTGAAACAGTTCGATCAAAAGCAGGGCCGCAATGACGCTGACAAGGAATCCGTGCTCCGCCGAAAACGGAAATTGCGACAGCAGCATCGGAAACTCCGGCAAGGCGGCCCAAATCCGGCCGACGATGAGCCAGCCGTCGGCCAGGCTGTCGGCCCGAAAGAAGATCCAGCTCACCAGTACCAGGTGAAAGACGACCAGCGAAGCGAGTATCCGCAGGAAAATGCTCCCTGAAAGCCTCGGAAACCATGCCGCCCCGATTTTGCCCAGCGGCCCCAGCAGACGTTCGCCCCACACATACAGCCCGTTCAGCGCGCCCCAGACCAGAAAACCCCAGCTGACGCCATAGCCAAGCCCCGCGTGCCACAGCCCGCTGACGAGAAAGACGATCATCAGGTTGGCA
>JBFIHV010000405.1:0-2344 GCA_041601595.1 Amylibacter sp.
AATACGCGCTCAGTTCGCTGTCGGCGATGTTTTCCCAGCGCCGCAATATCGTCAACCCGATGTTTCTGAACATGCTGGCGGATATCCTGCGGTTCAACAAGCGCGCCGCCGTTATTGCCCGTCAGGGCGACCTGACACTGGGCGAGCTGTTGGCCGTGATGCAATTGGGCAAGTGGTTCCGGGATTACTATCTGCTGCCGTTTTCCGGCGCGATCTGGAGCACGCCGCTGAACCAGATGATGTCCTTTCCGGCAGAGGCCCTGATCCGGTTCTTCCTGAACCACAACCTGATGAGCGTCGCCGGTCAGCACCAGTGGTATACCGTCAACGGCGGTTCCATCGAATATGTCAAGCGGCTGGAGGCGGCGATGCGGGCCCAGTCGGTCGATATCCGGCTGGATGCGCCGGTCTACGGCGTCCGGCGCGACGCTTCAGGCGTTCGGGTCCGGGCCAGGGGCGGCGACTGGGAGCATTACGACCGCGTCGTTTTCGCCTGCCATTCCGACGACGCCCTGAAAATGCTGGAAACACCGAGCCCGGACGAAAAGGCCATCCTCGGCGCGCTGCGCTATCAGGACAACCGCGCCGTATTGCATGCCGACCCCTCGGTCATGCCGAGGCGGCGCAATTGCTGGGCGTCGTGGGTCTATTCCACAGACCGCGTCCGTCAGGAAGATCCGGTCGGTGTGACCTACTGGATGAACTCGCTGCAGCCGATCCCGCAGGACGACCTGCTGCTGGGATCGCTGAACCCGACGCGCGAACTGCGGCAGGAACTGATCTATGACGAAACCACCTTCCGCCATCCGGTGTTCGATCGTGCGGCGCTGGAGGCCCAGCCGAAGCTGCGCCAGATACAGGGCCGGAACAACACATGGTATTGCGGCGCCTATATGCGCAACGGCTTCCACGAGGACGGCTATTCCAGCGCGGTCGATGTGGCGGAAGACATGGGGATGGTGGCCGAATGGGCGTAACGCTGGATCATATCCGCGGCCAGACGTTTCACGGCCGCCACGGCGCGATCAGCAACGCTTTTCGCTACCGGGTGGATTATGTGCTGAGCGACCCGTCCGGTACAGGGCCGGAACCGGTCCTGTTTTCGCGGAACGCCGGCAATCTGGTGTCGTTGCATGACGCCGATCACGGCGGCAAACGCGGCGAGGGACAGGGCGTGCTCTGGGTGCGGCAAGTGCTGCGCGAGCAGGGGTTTTCGGACCTGACGGGCGGAACAATCCTGTTGCTGGCACAGCCGCGCGTTCTGGGTTACGTGTTCAATCCGGTCAGCTTCTGGCTGGTTCACGATACCGCCGGGGTTCTGCGCCTTGTGGTGGCCGAGGTGAACAACACATTCGGCGACCGCCATTCCTACCTGTGCCATCACGACGACCTGCGTCCGATACGGCGCGAGGATACGTTGCATGCGCGCAAGATATTCCATGTCTCGCCCTTCCAGCCGGTGAAGGGCGATTACAGCTTCCGGTTCGACATTTCCGACAGGAAAATCGGGATATGGATCGACTATCGCACCGAGGACGGCGGCGTTCTGGCGACCTTTACCGGACGACGGCAGCCGCTGACCAGCTGGTCGATCCTGCAAACCTGTTTTGCTCGGCCCTTGGGATCGATGCGCGTGGTCGCGCTGATTTACTGGCAGGCGATGAAACTGAAGCTAAAGGGCGCGGTCTATCGGTCACGTCCGGTTCCTCCCACCGAAGACGTGTCGCGATGAGGCTGCTTTTCACGGCATTTGCCCTTGTCGCGGCCGCATCCGCGTTCGCCTCCGAACCGCGTCCTCCCGAGGTTGCGCGCATGGTTGCGCGCGCGGAACTGCGCGGCTCGGCGCTGGTGGATTTTCTGACCGTACCGCTTTATGAGGCGCAACTCTGGACGCCGGAACAGCGGAGCGTCGATGAGGCGGAAAACTTCGCCCTGTCACTGACCTACAAACGCGGTTTCAAGGCGCGCTCGCTCGCCAAGGGCTCGATCAGCGAGATCGCGAGAATCGAGGGGAGGCCGACGTCGGACTTCGATGACCTCGAGGCGAAATTGCGCGGCTGTTTCGCGGATGTCACCGCAGACGACCGCATCACCGGCGTGTCCTCTTCGCCGGACACGGCGACATTTTTCGTCAACGGCGCGCAGACCTGCGCCGTCTCTTACCCCGATCTGCGCGACAGGTTCTTCGGCATCTGGCTGGGCGAGGACACACGCGATCCGGACGTAACGGCGCGGTTGAGGGGAGAGCCGTGATGGACGCCGCCCTGCCGCGCGCCGGGGCCGCTCTGCCCCGCTATGGCCTGTTCGCAGGCTTTCTGGCCTTCGCGGGTTTGCCGATCTATAT
>JBFIHV010000406.1:0-2343 GCA_041601595.1 Amylibacter sp.
CCGCCCCGCGACGGTTCCCAGCGCAGGTCGCCCAGACGCTCGGACTCGATGGCAAGAAGCACCAGATCCGCCTCTCCCGCGAAGTGCTTGCGGGCGGTTTCGCGGGCCTGTTCGGCGGTCGAGAAATGAATATAGCCATCGGCAATATCCACAGGCGCGCCCGAAGTAGCCCCCTGGTTCCGGAAAGCCTGCCATTCGGCGGCACGAAGTATCTTGTAGATCAGCATGGCGCTAATTGCCTTTCGACGGCCTGACTCGTCAAGGTGAATTGCCGCCGCGCGGCCGATATTCACGCGATCCGCACTCAGGACCTAACGTTCTGCCGGAAATGGCGACAGGCGACTTGACCCGACTCGGAAAAATGAACTCAACTGTGGGCAATTTTTATCAAACGGAGAGTATTATGAAGCTGCCTAACCTCATGCTGACCGTCTCGTCGCTGGTTCTGTCGACCGGCGCCGCGATGGCCGACTATTCCCTTACTATTTTGCACACGAACGATTTCCACGCGCGGTTTGAACCGGTCAGCAAGTACGACGGACCCTGCAGCGCCGATGACAACACCGAAGGCAAGTGCTTTGGCGGGTCGGCGCGCTTGGTGACAGCGATCGCCGATGCGCGGGCGCGGACCAACAATTCCATCCTCGTGGACGGTGGCGACCAGTTTCAGGGAACGCTGTTTTACACCTACTACAAGGGCAAGGCCGCGGCCGAGATGATGAACAAGATGGCCTATGACGGCATGACGGTCGGAAACCACGAGTTCGACGACGGGCCGGAAGTGCTGCGCGGGTTCATGGATGCGGTTCAGTTCCCCGTACTGATGTCCAACGTCGATGTTTCGGCGGAACCGTCGCTGGCCGGTGTCCTGAAGAAATCCGCCGTGATCGAACGCGGCGGAGAGAAGATCGGCCTGATCGGTCTGACGACCGAGGACGTGGACGAGATTTCGAGTCCCGGTCCGACCGTCATCCCGCTGGACTCGGTGACCTCGGTTCAGGCAGAGGTGGATGCGCTGACCGCGATGGGGATCAACAAGATCATCGTGCTGTCCCATTCCGGCTATGCGACCGACCAGATTGTGGCCGCCAATACCACCGGTGTCGACGTGATCGTCGGCGGGCACACGAACACCTATCTCAGCAATGCGTCGGACCGCGCTGACGGTCCCTATCCGACGATGGTCGGCGACACCGCGATTGTGCAGGCCTATGCCTACGGCAAGTTTCTGGGCGAGCTGAACGTCACCTTCGACGATGCCGGCAAGCTCGTTTCCGCCTCCGGCGAACCTTTGGTCATGGATGCGGGCGTCTCGGAGGATACCCCGACGAAGGACCGGATTGCGGAGCTTGCGGCGCCGTTGAACGAGATCCGCAACAAGGTCGTGGCGCAAGCCGCCGATGCCATAGATGGCGATCGCGCGAACTGCCGCACCAAGGAATGCGCCATGGGCAATCTGGTGGCCGATGCCATGCTGGCGCGGGTGAAGGATCAGGGCGTCCAGATCGCGATCCAGAACGGCGGCGGTCTGCGCTCTTCGATCGATGCGGGCGAAGTGACGCTGGGCGAAGTCTATACGGTCCTGCCGTTCCAGAACACGCTGTCGACCTTCGAGGTCAAGGGCTCGGCGATCAAGGACGCGCTGGAAAATGCCGTCGCGCAATATGACGACCCTGACAAGGACGGCCGTTTTGCGCAGGTGGCCGGTATTACCTTCGTTATCAACAAGGGCAACGCCACCGGCGAGCGGATCACCGATATCATGGTCAGGGAGGGCGACGGTTTCGTGCCGCTCGATCCCGAAAAGGTCTATGGCGTGGTGAGCAACAACTTCGTTCGCAACGGTGGCGACGGCTATGCCATGTTCAAGGATGCCATGAACGCCTATGACTTCGGTCCCGATCTGGCCGATGTCGTGGTGGAGTATATGGTCGAACAGGGCGCTTATACGCCCTATGTGGATGGCCGGATCGCCATCCAGTAGAGCTGTCAGAAAGAGCAAAAGGGGCGCGGATTGTCGCGCCCTTTTCGTGTCTACTGCGCGAATACCGTCTCGAAATCGGCGAAGCCCTTGATCTCGATCGGATTGCCGCTCGGATCGCGGAAGAACATCGTGCGCTGTTCTCCGGGCTGACCCGCGAAGCGGACGACCGGAGGGATTTCGAAGGCGAGCCCCGCGGCTCGCAGCCTGTCTGCCAGGGCCAGCCAGTCCGACAGGGGCAGGATAACGCCCATATGCGGCATCGGGACCAGATGGTCGCCGACATGGCCGGTGTTGGTCGTTTCGAACGGTTTGCCCAGATGCAGCGATATCTGGTGCCCGAAGAAGTCGAAATCGACCCA
>JBFIHV010000407.1:0-2338 GCA_041601595.1 Amylibacter sp.
ACCGGCTTGAGGCGGGCAGGGCAGTCGGATAGCCTTTCCGGACGACAGCTGGAAATCGTCCGGAAAAGGTGCTTGCCGCTGATGACGCGTAACTTCAATAGCCCGTCCGGGCCGAGGCTGAAGGACAAGGTGTGCTTTCTGAGCGATCCGGCGGTCTATCCGCAGGCGGCCGGGGCCGTGGAGGCGATCGAGACTCATATGTCCTGGGTTTTTCTGGTCGGGGACAGGGTCTACAAGCTGAAAAAGCCGGTAAAATACTCTTTTCTGGATTTCCGCACACTCGACAGGCGAAAGCAGGACGTGCTGGAGGAAATCCGGTTGAACCGCAGGCTGTCGCCCGACGTCTATTTGGGAAGCCGGACACTGCGGCAGGCAGAGGACGGCAGCCTCGTGTTGGACGGGCAGGGAACGATTGTCGACTGGCTGGTCGAAATGCGGCGCCTGCCGGAAGGGCTCACGCTGCAATCGCTGATGGCCGAAGGCAAGGTCACGCACGGCGATATCGGGCGCGTCGTCGATGTGCTTGCGAATTTCTATCGCAACCTTCCGCCTGCCAATATCACGGCGGAGGCCCTGATCGGCCGGTTCGAGGACGAACACAGTGAAACCGCCGTGGTTCTGTCCGACCCGATGATGGAAATGGACAGCTACCGCGTTTCCTCGGTACTGAAGGATTTCGACGCCTCTTTCAAATCCGCGCGTCCCTTGCTGCGCGACAGGATCGCGGCGGGACGGATCGTCGAGGGTCACGGGGACCTGCGGCCCGAACACATCTTTCTGACCGACCCGATAGAGATCATAGACTGCCTTGAATTCAGCCAGCGCCTGCGCACGCTGGACCCTTTCGAAGAGATCACCTTCCTCGGGCTGGAGGCCGCGCAAATGGGTGTCGGCTGGGTGCAGGGGGCTCTTTACGCGGGGCTCTCGGCCGCGCTCCACGACGAAGTCCCGCCGCCGCTGCTGGCGTTTTATTGGCGGTATCGGGCATTGCTGCGGGCGCGGCTGGCCTTGGTGCATCTGTCCGAGCCGAGGGTCCGCAAGCCCGAGAAATGGCGGCCTCAGGCACGGCATTACATTGCGCTGGCCGAAGAGGCAGAGGTCAGGACCCGCCCGCCGGCAGGTCGATGATCGAGCTGTTTTCGTGCAACTGACGGATTGCCCGCGCCAGCAGCGGCGCGGCGCTGACGACCTCGACCCGCGCTTTCTGACTGTGTTTTTCCAGCCGGAACAGCGGGACCGTGTCGGTCACGATCCAACCCGCGACGGCGGGATCGGAAAGCGCCTCCAGGGCGCCGTCCGTGAATAGCCCGTGCGCCGCCAGCGCCCAGACATCCGCTGCACCGCCTTCGATCAGCGCATGCGCCGCCCGGATCATCGTGCCGCCCGATGCAATCATGTCGTCGAGCACCAAAACCCGCGCGCCGTCCACGTCACCAGCCAGAATCTCGCCGCTGACCACACCGCCGCTGCGCCGTTTTTCCATCAGGGCGAATCCGACTGTGCGGCCAATCCTCTCTTCCAGCGCTTCGCGGAACAATTGGGCGCGCTTGACGCCGCCGGGGTCGGGGGATGCCACCGTCACGGGGCCGGTGCCCGCCAGCTGGGCGGCCCGCTCGATCAGGACGCCGCGCGTATCCAGCGCCACTGCCTCGCAGCGGAACGCGTTCTGGAAGGCGGCGATGTTGTGCGCCTCCATCGTTACGACGCGGTCGGTGCCGATGGCCTCGAACAGCTGGGCGACATAGCGCGCGGTCAACGGATCGCGCGCCTTCGTCTGCCTGTCTTTCCGCGCATAGGCCATCAACGGGACGACGGCCGTCACGCGCGCCGCGCCGTTGGTCTTCAGGGTGGCTATGAAGAACAACAGCCGGCACAGCTTGTCATTCGGGCTTTGTTCCGGTCCGCCATGCAGGCTCTGAACAACATAGACATCGGCGCCGCGCACAGTATGAAGCGGGCGCATCTTGTGCTCGCCATCCTCGAAATCGCGCTCTTCAAGCGGGGTGAGCGGTTGTCCGAGTTCATCGGCAACGGCCTGACCAAGTTCCTGCGTGGCGCCGAGGGCGAATATCTGCAACTCCATGGCGCCTACACGCACTGTCGGGCGTGATAGAGGCCCGTCACTGATAGCTTGTTCATCCGTAAGTCCTTCTCATGTGTCCGCGGGCATCCTAGCACCGAGCTTCGGCGGATTCATTGAGGCAGGTCAAGCCATGGGCGGCTTCGGGCCGTCCGGTTCTGCGCGCGTCAATGCCGAGCGGAGGGCTGGCCCCCGGAGAACCGGCGGCTTGCCGGGACCGGTCCGCGTCGGAATTGGTGCGGCGGCGGCGCAAAAAAA
>JBFIHV010000408.1:0-2333 GCA_041601595.1 Amylibacter sp.
AGTGCAGGTCTACTTCGCGTCGACAGCCATAGCACTGCTCATCCGCTCCGTCACCGGGATCACCGGCGGCGCGGAAGTGCTCGGCCTCAATGCAATCGACTGGCTGTCATTCTTTATCGTCTGGGCATTCCATATCTGGATATTCTGGCACGGCATGGACTGGGTCGAGACTTTTCTGAATATCGCCGGACCGTTCGTCTATACTGTGATGATCGGACTGGTGGTCGTGCTATGGGTGAAATCCGACGGGCAGCTGCTTTCACAGGCGCAAACGATTTTCGTTAAACCCGACGCGACTTGGGGCACCGAGATCAACGGCTTCATCGCAATCATCGGGACCATGGTGGCCTATTTCGCGGCGGTGATGATCAACTTCAGCGACTTCTCCAGATACGCCCGCGACAAGAAGGCGATGATCCGGGGCAACCTCGCCGGTTTGCCGTTCAACATGATCCTGTTCTCGGCCCTGGCACTGCTCACGACAGCCGGCGCCGCCGTTGTTTACGGCGAAAAGATCATAAACCCGACAGAGATCGTCGGCCGGACCGACAGCGTCATCCTGGGCATCGTTGCGGCGATCACGTTCTTTGCCGCCACCGTCGGTATCAACCTGGTTGCGAATTTCATACCTGCCGTGAACGGTATCGCGAACCTCGCGCCGTCAAAGATCAGCTTCCGCAAGGCCGGCCTGATCACCTCGCTCTTTGCCCTGGTCATTGGCGGTTTGTGGACGAGCTTTATCAGCCAGTTCGGCATCAGCGGCTTCGTCAATACGCTGGGCGCGACACTTGCCCCGCTCTATGGGATCATGATCGTCGATTACTACGCCATGCGGAAGCAAGAGTTGAAGCGTGACGACCTCTACAACATGGAAAGCGGTACGTATCACTTCAGAAACGGCTGGAATGACAACGCGCTCTTTGCTTTCGGCATCGCTGCCGTGTTCTCGGTCGCCACGGTTTGGGTTCCTGTGCTTGGCCAGCTCGCCGGATATGCGTGGATAATCGGGGCGGTACTGGGCGGAGCAATCTACTATCTCCGCTGCAAGAGTTCGCACATAGTATAGTGAAAAAGTCACCCGGTCCGATCGCTCTTTACGATCGGGCCGGGCAGCCTCAGTTGTCGGAACCGCATCTTTGGTGTCGGCCGAAAAATCTGAAAATACTCAGAGTGCAGCGGCAATTCCCCCAAGAAGCCCTGACCGCATACTCTTCTTTCCTCCCGACATCGGCCGCTTCAAAGCGCCGTCGAGCGAGGAAGCGGTCGTCAGCCGCGTCGCTAGCCAGCCATCCGGGGCGTCAAGGCCGGCACAGACCAACATGTCCCCTGACAAGATCGCCGACCCGCTTCAACTCACGGCCATTTCGCAACCGGCGGCAAGCTCATCAACACGGCGCTGGGATCATGGCCGCTTTGCAGGCCGAATTGCGTGCCGCGGTCATAGACGAGGTTGAACTCGGCATAGCGCCCGCGTTTGATCAGCTGGACCTCGCGATCCTCCTCCGTCCACGGCTCTGTCCGCCGCTTTTCGGTGATCGGCAGGAAGGCATCCAGAAAGGCGCGGCCGACATCCTGGGTGAAAGCGAAATCCGCCTCCCAGTCTCCGGTGTCCAGATCGTCGTAAAAGATGCCGCCGACGCCACGCGGTTCGCCCCAGTGCTTGATCATGAAGTACTCGTCGGCCCAGGCCTTGAAGCGAGGGTAATAGTCCGGATCGTGCTTGTCGCAGGCGGCCTTCAGCGCGCCGTGAAAGAACGCGGTATCTTCCGGCACCTCCACCATCGGGTTCAGGTCCGCGCCGCCGCCGAACCACGTCCCGGCAGGCGTCCAGAACATGCGGGTGTTCATGTGGACTGCGGGGCATTTCGGGCTGTTCATATGCGCCACCAGCGAAATGCCCGACGCCCAGAAAACCGGGTTTTCCGCCAGACCGGGCAGTTCCTTTCGCGCCGTCAGGCTCTTTTGCGCCATCTCGCCCAATGTCCCGTGGACGGTCGAGATATTCACGCCCACCTTCTCGAACACGCGCCCGCCGCGCATGACCGACATCAGCCCTCCACCGGCGTCGCCGCCGTCAGGTGCTTGCCGTCGTGTCTCGCGCAGCTCGAATCTGCCGGCCGGTTGACCGGCATGGGGGCCGAAAGTCTGGGTATCCTCCAGCGTCTCGAACGCATCGCAGATCCGGTTGCGCAGGTCGCGGAACCAGTTCGAGGCGCGGGCCTTGCGGTCGGTCATCAATTCGGTTGTCTCGGGCAAATCCATTCTCCTGACTTTTGCGATCCCTAGCCGATTTCACCGCCCTTCGCCAAGGGCAATGCGTCGCGCATCGGTGA
>JBFIHV010000409.1:0-2284 GCA_041601595.1 Amylibacter sp.
ACGAAGCTGCCGGCCGTACCGATCTGGCGTGCCGCGAGCGCTTCGAGATCAAGGTTATCGGGGAATTCATGCCCAAGCAGCTTTCCGACGACGAGGTCAAAGCTGCCGTGCAAAAGGCGATCACATCGGTTGGTGCGGAAAGCATCCGTGACATGGGGCGCGTCATGGGCGTGCTCAAGTCCAACTATGCGGGCCAGATGGATTTTGGCAAGGCCGGCGGCGCCGTCAAGCAACTGCTGGGCTAGCCGGCTTCCGCCTTTGACGGAGTGCGGAAGTACTTCGTCACCAGCAGCAGAGACAGTGACAATACCGCGATCAGAGCGAAGCCGTGGCGCAGGCTGAACAGTTCCGCCACGCCGCCCATCACGGGTGGTCCGATCAGCATGCCGCCATATCCCAGCATCGTGACGGCCGCCATCGCGTGGCCCTTGGAAAAATCCCTTTGCCGCGCGGCCTCGGCGAAGGCTATCGGCGCCAGCAGCGAAAATCCGGTGCCCATGACCGCGTAGCCGATCCAGACGACCCAGTGAACGGCGGCGAGAACGGTAATCACGCTGCCTACGGCCCCGGCGCAGGCGGCGAAGATGACGGAATTGCGCGGGCCGAAGCGGTCGATGATGACATCGCCGCTGAGCCGCATCGTCACCATGGCGACCGCGAACCAGACAAGGCCGCTGGCGCCGATCGCCTCGGTCTGGTCGAAACGGTCGACGACATAGAGCGCGCCCCAGTCCTGCACCACGCCCTCGGCCATGAAGGCCACCAGGGCCACGAAACCGATCATCGCCAGGCGGCCGCTGGGCAGCACGATGATCCTGGCGGGCGGCAGGGCGCCCCCGTCGGACCGTGACCAGTGCGCACGGTCGACGAGAAACAGCACGGCCATCATGACAACCGTGGCGATCGTGAAATGCAGCGCCGGACCCGCGCCCGCCGAGGATGCCAGAATGCCGGTCGCGGCGCCTGTGCCGGCCCCGATGCTCCAGGTGCCGTGCAGGCGCGACATGATGGATTTCCTGTAGGCGGCCTCGACCTCGGTCGCGAAGCCGTTCATCGCCATGTCGAGCGCGCCGCCGAATGCGCCATAAAGGAACATCACGATGCCGAGCGTCAGTGTATCCGGCGCCAGCGCAAGCAGGGGGACATTGGCCGCCATAAGCCACGCGGCGCGCTTGGCGACATAGTACTGCCCCAGACGGTCGCACCACCGGCCGGTCAGCGCCATGGCCATGACGGCGCCGACGCCCATGCACAACAGCAGCAGGCCCAGTTCCTGTTCGCCCAGCGCGAGCTTGTCGCGGATCGTCGGAATGCGGGACGCCCAGACGCCGAACAGAAAGCCGTTCAGGAAGAAATAACAGACAGCCGACCGGATGCCCGGTTTGACCTCACCCATGGCGATTGCCGTCAGCGAAGGGCGCGGCACTGGTCGAGCGCGGTCCGAAGGTCGTCATGCAGGGCGAGCCTTTCCTCACTGCTCAAAAACGCACCCAACTCTATCTCGCGGTTTTCACCGGTCAGGGTCAGGTAGTTTTCGATCTTCCGGTTCTTGTACAGTGTCAGCTTTACCCAATAAGGGTTGGCGTGCCAATACGCATCCGGAGCCCTTGGGTTGTACCGGTGCACCGCGATCAGATCGGGCCAGAGCCGCAGTTCTTCGGACACTGTTCCGTCGTGATAGTTGCGCTGGAAGAAATACCACAGCAGGGCCAGAGCCAGCAGCATGAACGGCAGGATTCCCAGGAAGGCCAGCGTTCCCAGCAAAGGCCACAGCGGGATCGTCATCAGGATCGCGGTGATCGTGATCAGCCAGACGAAACCCGTCATGGGCAAGGACCGGTGGGGCCGAAGAATGACGCGGTAAAGTGGCGGATCGTCGCGGTCCGTTACATCGAAAAAGGCCGATGCGGTTGCATCGGCCTCTGTCTTATCAGTTGTTCGATTTGCCATCAGTGATGCGGATGTTTGTCCCACATGTCCTGCGTCGGCAGGGTCTCGAACGTATGCTCCGGCGGCGGGTTGGACAGGGTCCATTCCAGCGTATCCGCATGCTCGCCCCAATAGGCGTTCTCGGTTACCGGCTTGCCGTAACGCAGGGTGTAGAACACTACGCCGATGAAGAACACGAACGAAGCGAACGACAGGAACGCGCCATAGGACGAGATTTCGTTCCAGTAGGCGAACTGCTCGGGATAGTCGATGTAACGGCGTGGCATGCCTTGGCGACCCAGGAAGTGCTGCGGGAAGAAGGTCAGGTTCGCACCGATGAACATCATCCAGAAGT
>JBFIHV010000410.1:0-2254 GCA_041601595.1 Amylibacter sp.
ACGGACTTGCCCGAACCGCTCTCGCCCACCAGTGCGACGGTCTCGCCGGCGGCGATCTCGAAGCTGACCTTGTCCACTGCCGGGGCGTTCTTGCCGAAGCTGACCGACAGATCCGATATTTTCAAAACGGGTCCCGTCATCCGAAGGTCTTTCTCGGGTCGAACGCGTCGCGGACGCCCTCAAAGATAAACACCAGCAGGGAAAGCATGATCGCGAAGGTGAAAAATGCCGAGAAAGCCAGCCATGGCGCCTGCAGGTTCTGCTTGGCCTGCAAGGCCAGTTCGCCCAGCGACGGGTACGATGCCGGCAGACCGAAGCCCAGAAAGTCGAGCGATGCCAGCCCGCCGATCGCACCGGTTACCAGAAACGGCATCAGGGTCAGCGTGGCGACCATTGCGTTCGGCAGAAGGTGCCGCAACATGATCGTATAGTCGCCCACACCCAGCGCGCGGGCGGCGCGCGTGTACTCGAAATTCCGGGCGCGCAGGAACTCCGCGCGCACCACGCCGACCAGAGAGGTCCAGCTGAAGACCGCAATGAGCACGGTCAGCAGCGTGAATGTCATGCTGAAGATCGCCGAGACGATGATGATGATGTAGAGGCTCGGAATATTCGACCAGATCTCGACGATGCGCTGGAACACCAGATCGACCCAGCCGCCGAAATAGCCCATCGAGGCGCCGGCGATCACGCCGATCAGCGACGAAACGGTAACGACAGCCGCCGCGAACAGCGTCGAGATGCGGAAGCCGTAGACGATGCGCGCAAGCACGTCGCGGGTCTGGTCGTCGGTGCCGAGCCAATGCGCCGCGTTCGGCGGGCTGGGGGCGGTGACGACATCGTAGTTGATCGTGTTGAAACTATAGGGAATGGGCGGCCACAGAACCCAGCCCTTGTCGATGGGCTGGCCGTCCACCTCGCCGTCCTCCGCATCCAGCAGCGTCGCCTCGGGGTCGTCCAGGCAAGCCTCCAGCCCGCCGGAGCGGATCAGGCATTTGACTTCGGGCGCGGGGTATTCGGCCTCGGTTTCGAATTCGCCGCCGAAATCCGCCTCGGAATAGAAAGTGACAGCCGGCAGATAAAGCTCGCCCTTGAAGGACACCAGCAACGGCTTGTCATTGGCGATCACCTCGGCGAACAGGCAGGCGAAAAACAGGAAGCCGAATATCCAGGCGGACCAATAGGCCCGCCGGTTGGCCTTGAAATTCGCAATCCTGCGGCGCGCCAGCGCGGATTTGAAAAACAGCGGCTTCATGTTTCGCGACTTTCGAAATCGATGCGGGGATCGACCCAGACATAGGTCAGGTCCGACAGCAGGTTGACCAGAAGGCCGATGAGCCCGAACACGTAGAGCGTGCCGAAAAGCACCGGATAGTCGCGGTTCACCGCAGCCTCGAATCCCAACCTGCCAAGGCCGTCCAGCGAGAACACGATCTCGATGATCAGCGATCCGGCAAAGAAGATGCCGATGAACAGCGCCGGAAAGCCCGAGATGATGATCAGCATCGCATTGCGGAAAACATGGCCGTAGAAGACGCGCCGCTCGGTCAGGCCCTTGGCGCGGGCGGTGATGACATACTGTTTCTTGATCTCGTCCAGAAACGAGTTCTTTGTCAGCAGCGTCAGCGTGGCAAAGGCCGAGATGGTCGAGGCGGTGACCGGCAGCACGATGTGCCAGAGGTAATCCAGCGCCTTGCCGATCATGCTGAGTTCCGAGAAATTGTCCGAGGTCAGACCCCTGAGCGGGAATATTTTATAATACGATCCGCCGGCGAACAGGACCAGCAGCAGGATGGCGAACAGGAAGCCCGGGATCGCATAGGCGAAGATGATGATGCCCGAGCTCCAGGTATCGAACCGCGACCCGTCGCGCACCGCCTTGCGGATACCGAGAGGGATCGAGATCAGATAGGCCAGCAGCGTCGACCAGAGACCGAGAGAGATCGACACGGGCATTTTCTCGAGCACCAGATCGACGACAGAGATCGAGCGGAAATAGCTCTCGCCGAAATCGAAGCGGATATAGTTGCCCATCATCAGCAGGAAACGTTCCAGCGGCGGTTTGTCGAAGCCGAACTGCTTTTCCAGATCGGCGATGAAATCCGGCGGCAACCCGCGGGCGCCCTGATAGGCGCTTTCGCCTCCGGCCCCGCCGCCGACGTCGCCTCCGCCGCCGCCGCTGATGCGGTCGGTCGCGCTGGTTTCCTCTTCCAGCTGGCTGAGAATCTGTTCGATCGGGCCGCCGGGCAGGAAC
>JBFIHV010000411.1:0-2233 GCA_041601595.1 Amylibacter sp.
ACGATCCGCGAAATCCTGGGGGCCGGTTCGTTCCTCGGCTATGGGGTGCTGCCGCTTGTTTCTGACGGCGGCTGGTTCCAGCCGCTGCGCCTGATGCTTCTGGCCCCGAGCGCGTTTTTCATCCTCGGGGGCATCGTCTGGATCATTCGCAGCCTGCGGCCCGAGCAGGTCGAGGAACCGGAGTTCCGGGTTCTTGGTATCGGGGAGGGCAGGCGGCCATGATGGAATTGTTCCTGTCATCGGTCTTCGAGCAGAACCTTGCGCTGTCCTTCTTTCTGGGACTCTGCACATTCCTCGCCGTGTCGCGCAAGGTCGAGACAGCCTTCGGCCTCGGCATCGCCCTGATCTGCGTGCAGGCGCTGTCCGTTCCGGTCAACCATCTGATATTCCAGACCCTGCTGGCAGAGGGTGCCTGGGCCTGGGCGGGCCTGCCCGAGGTGGACCTGAGTTTCTTGAAGCTGCTGAGTTTTATCGGCGTCATCGCGGCGATGGTCCAGATACTCGAACTGGTCCTAGAGCGCTATGTCCCGCCTCTGCACCGCGCGCTCGGTATCTTTCTGCCGCTGGTCACGGTGAACTGCGCCATCCTCGGCGGAAGCCTGTTCATGGTCGAGCGCAGATACACGTTTCAGGAAAGCGTCGTCTACGGTCTGGGCAGTGGCATCGGCTGGGCGCTTGCGATCGTCGCGCTGGCCGCCATCCGCGAAAGGCTGAAGTACAGTGACATCCCCGACGGATTGCGCGGACTCGGTGCCGCGTTCTTTATCACGGGCTTGATGTCGCTCGGCTTCGTCGCCTTCGCGGCCGGAGGCGCGCCATGACCGATATCCTGCTCGGCATCGCCCTTTTCACGCTGATCGTGATGGTCCTGTCCCTTGCGGTCCTTGCGGCGCGGGCGTTCCTTGCGCCGCCGGCGATGGCGACGGTTACTGTGAACCAAGACAGAAAAATTGTCGCCCGCACCCGGCAAAAGCTGCTGGACGTCCTGCACGACAACGGCATTCTGGTGCCCTCGGCCTGCGCTGGCGCCGGAACCTGCGGCTTGTGCAAGGTCGCGGTCACCGGCGGTGGCGGCGAAGTCTTGCCCACCGAACGGTCGAAGCTCGACAGGCAGGAGGTCCGCTCCGGCATGCGTCTGGCCTGTCAGGTGCAGCTGCGCGGCGACGTTGCGGTGCAAATCCCCGACGACCTGCTCGGCACCAATATCTGGGACTGCAAGGTGGCGTCGACGAGGTCGCTTGCGCCGTTCATCCGCGAGGTCGTGCTCGATCTGCCCGAAGGCGGGGATTTGCAGTTCCGCGCCGGCAGTTTCGTCCAGATCACCGCGCCGCCGCATGACCTGCGCTACGCGGATTTCGACATAGCACCGGCGTTCGAGCCGGTCTGGCAGCAGATGTCGTTGCGCGCTTTGTCTTCCGGCAGCAAGGTCGAGGTGACGAGGGCCTATTCCATCGCCAACCGCCCCGAGGACAAGGGCAGGATCGTTCTGAACATCCGGCTGGCTCTACCGCCGCCCGCGGTCGAAGGCGCGCCGCCCGGTATCGTCTCTTCGTATCTGTTCGACGTGAAGCCGGGGCAGACGGTCCGCGCGACGGGTCCCTATGGCAATTTCGGCGCGATAGATACCGGCAAGGAGATGGTGTTCATCGGCGGCGGGGTCGGGATGGCGCCGCTGCGCGCGATCATCTTCGACCAGCTGGAACGGCTGGGGACGGATCGCAGGATATCATTCTGGTACGGCGCGCGCAGCAAGGTCGAACTGTATTATGCAGACGAGTTCGAGGCCTTGCAGAAAAAGCACGCCAATTTCACCTGGACTGTCGCGCTGTCCGATCCCAAGCAGGAAGACAACTGGGACGGGCCGACGGGCTTCGTCCACAACGTTGCCTATCAGGCCTATTTGAAAAACCACGCCACCCCTGAGGATTGCGAGTATTATCTGTGTGGCCCGCCGCTGATGATCCGCGCGGTGTTTTCGATGCTGTACGACATCGGGGTCGAGCGCAGCAGTATATTCAGCGACGATTTCGGAGGCTAGGAGGATGCGATGCACAGAAGAACCCTGATCCTGTCCGCGGCGGGCGCGCTTGCCGCCAGCGCCGTTCCCGCCTTCGCGGCAGGCGTCCGGACCATTGCGGGCAACGCATTCGGCAGCTGGTGGCGGGCGGTGCTGCCGGTCTCGGCCAATGCCGAAGACGCCCGCGCCGCGATCGGGGTCGTCATCGGGTCTGTC
>JBFIHV010000412.1:0-2231 GCA_041601595.1 Amylibacter sp.
AACTGGGAAAAGGCCGGTAATCATCCGAATAATAGCCTGTATGGAGAAGTTTAAAAATGCTGTTGTTGATCGATAACTACGACAGTTTCACCTACAATCTGGTCCATTATCTGGGCGAAGAAGGTGCAGAAGTCGTCGTCAAGCGCAATGACGAGCTGAACGTGCAAGAGGCGATGGCCCTGCGCCCGTCGGCCATCGTGCTGTCGCCCGGCCCCTGCACGCCGGATCAGGCCGGCATCTGTCTGGCGCTGACCACCGCCGCTGCCGAAACCCGGACACCGCTGCTGGGCGTCTGCCTCGGCCACCAGACCATCGGTCAGGCCTTCGGCGGCAAGGTCGTCCGCTGCCACGAGATCGTGCACGGCAAGATGGGCAGGATCTATCACGACGGCACCTCGGTCTTTGCCGGTTTGCCGAGCCCGTTCAAGGCGACGCGCTACCATTCGCTGGTGGTAGAGCGCGCCACCCTGCCCGACGCACTGCTGGTCACCGCATGGCTGGAAGACGACGGCAAGACCATCATGGGGCTGAAACACCGCGATCTGCCGATCCACGGGGTCCAGTTCCATCCTGAGAGCATCGCCTCCGAACACGGCCACCAGATGATCCGGAATTTTCTGGAACTGGCGAAGGAACCTGCATGAGTGACGCCCTCAAACCCCTGATCGCCAAGGCCGCGGAAGGGCCGCTGACCCGTGCCGAGGCCGAAAGCGCGTTCGACATCATCATGGAGGGCGACGCGACCGCGGCCCAGACGGGCGGCTTCCTGATGGCCCTTCGCACGCGCGGAGAGGTGGTGGACGAATTCGCCGCCGCCGCCACCGTGATGCGGGCAAAGTGCAGGCCCGTGAAGGCCCCTGCCGGAGCGATGGACATCGTCGGCACCGGCGGCGACGGAAAATCGACGCTGAACATCTCGACCGCGACCGCCATTGTCACGGCCGGCGCGGGCGTTGTCGTGGCCAAACACGGCAACCGCAACCTGTCGTCGAAATCCGGCACTGCCGATGCGCTGGGAGAGCTTGGCGTCAACGTCATGGTCGGCCCCGAGGTGGTCGAACGCGCCATCAACGAGGCCGGCATCGGCTTCATGATGGCCCCCATGCACCATCCCGCCGTAAAACACGTCATGCCGGCGCGGATCGAGCTTGGCACGCGAACGATCTTCAACATCCTCGGACCTTTGACCAATCCGGCGGGCGTGAAGCGGCAGCTCACGGGTGCGTTTTCCCGCGCCATGATCCGCCCGATGGCCGAAACCCTTCTGGAACTGGGTTCCGAAAAGGCGTGGCTCGTGCACGGGTCGGACGGCACGGACGAGATTTCGATCTGCGGCGCGACATGGGTCGCTGTGCTGGAGCACGGCAAGGTCACGGACACCGAGATCGGGCCCGAAGACGCCGGTCTGCCGATCCATCCGTTTTCCTCGATCGTCGGGGGCACCCCGGCCCATAACGCCGCCGCGCTGCGGGCGCTTCTGGACGGCGAGGTCTCGGCCTATCGCGATGCGGTTCTGTTGAATACCGCCGCGGCGCTGGTCGTTGCGGACAAGGCGAGCGACCTGAAACAGGGGGTCGAAATGGCGAAGCAGAGCATCGACAGCGGCGCGGCGAAAGAAAAGCTGCAGAAACTTGCCGCACTCACATCAGCTTCGGGGTCGTGATGACTGATATTCTTGCAAAAATCAAAGAATACAAGCTGCGGGAAATTGCCGAGGCAAAGGCTGCACGCCCGCTGTCCCAAATCGAACAGGCGGCCAAGGCCGCCGATCCTGTTCGCGGTTTCACCGAGGCGCTGCGCAATGCCTCAAAATCCGGCTACGGCCTGATCGCCGAGATCAAGAAAGCCAGCCCCTCCAAGGGTCTGATCCGGCCCGATTTCGACCCGCCTGCGCTGGCGCGGGCCTACGAGGCCGGCGGCGCGACCTGCCTGTCGGTCCTGACCGATACACCCAGCTTTCAGGGCGCTCCGGAATTCCTCACCGCCGCCCGCGCGGCCTGCTCCCTGCCCGTGCTGCGCAAGGATTTCATGTATGACACCTATCAGGTCGCCGAGGCGCGCGCCTGGGGCGCGGATTGCATCCTGATCATTCTGGCCTCGGTGTCCGATGCGCAGGCGCGGGAACTGGAAGATGCCGCATTCGGCTGGGGCATGGATGTCCTGCTGGAGGTTCACGACCGCGCCGAACTGGATCGCGCGCTGGAATTGCGCTCTCCGCTGATGGGGATCAA
>JBFIHV010000413.1:0-2226 GCA_041601595.1 Amylibacter sp.
ATAAAACATGAGCGGTATCACTGCCTTACAGGCCAATACGTCACAACCACCCGCAGAATCACACAGTCTGCCGAATAATATCGAAGCGGAGCAGGCGCTGCTGGGTGCTTTGCTGGTCAACAACGACGTCTACGACCGGATTGCCTCGATCGTGAACGAGGCGCATTTCTACGACCCCCTGCACGGCCGGATTTTCGAGATCGCGGCGCGCCGCATCCAGAAGAACGCTCTGGCCTCGCCGGTAACGCTGAAGGCGTTTTTGGAGGATGACCCGGGGCTCGCGGAACTCGGCGGCCCGGCCTATCTGGCGCGGCTTGCGGGCGCATCCGTGTCGGTGTTCGCGGCCCGCGACTATGCCCAGATGATCTATGACCTCGCCATCCGGCGCGACCTGATCGCCATCGGCGAAGAGATCAGCCAGAAAGCCACGATGATGGACGTGGACAGCGAACCGGCGGAACAGATCGTCGAGGCGGAACAGCGGCTCTATCAGCTCGGCGAGCAGGGCAAGGTCGACAGCGGCTTCCAGAGCTTCCTCAAGGCAGTCACCGACGCGGTGAACGTCGCCAACGCGGCCTATCAGCGCGACGGCGGACTGGCCGGCGTTTCCAGCGGCCTGCGCGACATGGACGCCAAGCTCGGCGGGCTGCACAAATCCGACCTGCTGATCCTTGCCGGTCGCCCGTCGATGGGGAAAACCTCGCTCGCGACCAACATCGCGTTCAACATCGCCAAGAAATACAAGAAGGGCACGCTGCCGGACGGCTCCGTCGGCACTGTCGAAGGCGGCGTCGTCGGGTTCTATTCACTCGAGATGTCGGCCGAACAGCTCGCGGCGCGGATTCTGTCCGAGGCCGCCGAAGTCCCGTCGGACCAGATCCGGCGCGGCGACCTGACCGAAGAGGAATTCCGCCGTTTCGTGCAGGCCGCGAAACAACTGGAAGCCTGCCCGTTGTTCATCGACGACACCCCTGCCCTGCCGATCAGCCAGTTGGCCGCCCGCGCCCGGCGGCTGAAGCGCACGCACGGCCTCGACGTACTGATCGTAGACTATCTGCAACTGGTCCGCCCGGCCTCGGCCAAGGACAGCCGCGTCAACGAGGTGTCGGAGATCACGCAGGGACTCAAGGCCATCGCCAAGGAACTGGAAATCCCGGTCATCGCCCTGTCGCAGTTGTCTCGTCAGGTCGAAAATCGCGAAGACAAGCGCCCGCAACTTTCCGACCTGCGCGAATCCGGCTCGATCGAGCAGGACGCCGACGTGGTGATGTTCGTCTACCGCGAGGAATACTACAAAGAGCGCGAAAAGCCGGGCGACCACGAGGCCGAAAAGATGATGGCCTGGCAGGAAGAGATGGAGGCCCTGCACGGCAAGGCCGAAGTGATCATCGGCAAGCAGCGCCACGGCCCGATCGGCACGATCGAACTGAGCTTCGAAGGCCGCTTCACCCGTTTCGGCGATCTGGCGAAGCCTTGGCAGAACCAGAACAACCGCGAATTCTGATCCGGCGCGGTGCAGCGGTTTTCAAGCCTTTGCACTTGACCTTGACCCTGCCCTGTGGCCCATACGTTCCGGAAAAGGAACGCCGAGATGACCGCAGCGAATCTGACCATTCACCTGGACGCAATCATCGCCAACTGGGCCGCGCTCGACGCTCTGTCCGGCCGTGAGGTCGAAACCGCGGCAGTGATCAAGGCGGACGCCTACGGTCTGGGCGTGTCGGAGGTGGCGAGGCCCCTGTTCGACGCCGGTGTAAGGTCATTTTTCGTGGCGACCGCCGAAGAGGGCGTCAAGCTCTACGCCGCAGTCGGCGCGGGCGCGACAATCTATGTTTTCTCGGGCCAGATGGCGTCCGACAACCGGATCTATTACGATTTTCCTCTGATCCCGATGTTGAATTCCGTGGATCAGGTCAAACGCTATCTGGCGTCGGACAATCAGGCGGGGTTCGGTCTGCAACTCGATACCGGAATGAACCGTCTGGGCATGGAGACGGACGAACTGGCCGCCGCGCTCGCGCTGCTGGGCGATAGAAGCCCCGAACTGGTGATGTCCCATCTTGCCTGCGCAGACGAGCCGGACCATCCGCTGAACGCCGCGCAACTCGCAGAGTTCCGCCGCATGACGGACGGCAAGGGCTGGCGCCGGTCGCTGGCGGCCACCGGAGGCATCCTGCTGGGTCCGGACTATCACTTCGATCTGTGCCGGCCGGGCGTGGGCCTCTA
>JBFIHV010000414.1:0-2223 GCA_041601595.1 Amylibacter sp.
ATATGGAATGCCCAGACGATAAAGAATGACAGCCAGTCGATTGCATTGAGGCCGAGCACTTCCGTGCCGCCGGTGATCCCGGTGACGGACCGGATGAGCAGTGCTATGGCTGTCGACGCGAAGTAGACCTGCACGCCGTACCAGAAAACCGCGACCGTCGCGCGCAAGACAGCTGGCAATTTCGCGCCGGCAGTACCCATGCTGGCACGGGCGAAAACCGGGTAGGGAATCCCGTAACGCTCTCCGGCGGCGCCGGAAAGATTGACGAAGAACATGACGAGCAAGGCTGCGGTGATCAGGGCGGCAAAGGCCGTCCAGCCGCTCACGCCGTACGAAATGAATAGCGATGCTACCAGGGAGTACCCGAAAAGCGACTGAATGTCATTCGCCCACACATTGAAAATCGCAAACCATCCCCATGTCTTTTCCGCCTTGGTGACCGGGTTCAGCGTGTCGCCGCCCCCGTCTTCGATTAAGCTTTCGACAGTCGTACTTTGCATTTTCTTCTCTCCGTTTTGTGAGTCGGCAGTTTGTTCAGACAGTCGCCGCCTCTCGTTTCTGATCCTGAAGACACTCTACTGTTACTGTTGCAGATTAAATGTTATCTGATATGTTAGATAATATCTTTCTAAAAATACGATAAGGACTATCAAGAAATGCAAGATAATCCGTTTTCGCATCCGCTGCGGTATGTCTGGCGATACCCGAGACGCCAAGGAATCCTCCATGGTCTCTAAAGGGCGTTCGAACCTGCAGGCGGAGCATGCCTATCAGGTGCTGCTGGCTCAACTGCGCGACGGACGCGTGAAAAGCGGCACCTTCCTGTCCATGCCGATGCTCGTCGAACGCTTCGGCCTGGCGATCGCGGCGGTGCGCGACGCAGTAAAGCGGGCCGAGGCTGCCGGGCTGGTCGTGGTGCTGCCGAAGCGCGGGGTCATGGTGATGGATGCAGGAGACGAAGCGACGCGCGAATGCCTCGATTTGCGCGCGGTTTTTGACTGTGAAGGCGCGCGCCGCCTCATCGAAAACGGTGGTGACATCCCGCTTGCAGCTCTCAGAGAGACGCATGAGCGCCTGAGGGACGAAGCCCTTGCCAAAATGAATTCGGATTTGCCGGGCCGCGCAATTGAAACCGATCTTTCCTTGCATGACGCGTTGGCGACCGGACTCGGATCGCGGCTTGCCGCGCGGCTGTATGCCGAAAACAGAGACCGGATCGCGATAATCCAGAACACGCGGCCTTTTCTGGCGGACCGGATCGTGTCGGCGATGGAGGAGCACCTGAATATCATCGCCGCGATGGAGGCGAACGATGTAGATGCGACGCTCGCCACAATCCGCGCTCACCTTCGCAATACCCTGCGCTGGTGGGGTGTCAGGGACCGGAAAACCAAAGCGTCGTCGTCATCTGGCACAGGTCTTTAGATCGCGGCATCAGTCCCCGGACCGACGCTGGCCCGATGCATGCATGACCTTGTTGTCGAGACCCTGCAGATCCTGGGGCTTGGATGACAACACCAAAGGCCGGAAGTTTACATGGGACCAATGGTGACTTGGGCCGAAGCCCGACTCAGGTCGCTGCCCCCGAACACCTTGCCCGCCGTCCCGACCGGACCTTGACGGGGTTAACCGCGCACCGCCTTGATCATGATCTCGACATTCTTCGGGTCGGCGTCCGGCGTGATGCCGTGGCCGAGGTTGAAGATATGCGGTCCGCGGGAAAACACCTCGACGATGCGTTTGGTTTCCGACACCAGCTTGTCGCCGCCGGTGACCAGCAGCGACTGGTCCAGATTGCCCTGCACGCAGGCCTTGCTCTGAAGGTTCTCGGCCGCCCAGTTCGCATCGACCTTGCTGTCGATCGCGATGCCCTGGACGCCGGTATTCTCGGTATAGCCGATATAGCCGCCTTCGGTCGCGCCGCGCGGGAAGCCGATGACCGGAATATCGGGATAGACTTCGCGGATCTTTTGCAGGATGCGTGCCGTCGGACGGGTGCAGTATTTCGCGAAAAGGTAGCCTTCGAGCGCGCCGGCCCAGCTGTCGAACAGCTTGACTACCTCCGCTCCGGCCCTGATCTGCGCGATCAGATAGGCGCTGGTCGCCTCGACCAGCAGTTCGATCAGCGCGTCGAATACCGCCGGCTCGTCCCTGATCAGTTGCAGGGCAGGGGCCTGGTCCGGCGTGCCGCGACCCGCGATCATATAGGTTGCGACCGTCCAG
>JBFIHV010000415.1:0-2150 GCA_041601595.1 Amylibacter sp.
CGACGGCATGAAGTCCTTCATCCGCCGCTCCGATCTGGCGCGTGACCGTGCCGACCAGCGCCCTGACCGTTTCTCGGTCGGTGACAAGGTCGATGCGCGCATCACCAATATCGACGCGAAGACACGTCGTCTGGGCCTGTCCATCAAGGCGCGCGAAATCGCCGAGGAAAAGGAAGCGGTACAGCAGTACGGTTCTTCCGACTCGGGTGCGTCGCTGGGCGATATCCTGGGCGCTGCGCTCAAGAGCCAGGACAAGGACTGAGCCGCTTAAACGGCTTATCGCAAAGAGTTTTACGGCGCCCGTTTTCGGGCGCCGTTTTCTTTTGAAAGAGGCCTGAGGCCTCGGGCGCCGCGGCGCGGATGGCTACGAATCAGTGCCGCATTTCCGGTCCGCGGTCGTGAAAACTTCGCCTTCGCGGCACCCAGAATCGCCCCATGATTGCGGAATGGGGGAATTTCTCTACCGTTTTCAGCACTTTAAAAGGCCAAAACCGGTGTTTGACGCGCTGGCTCTATTCCCACGGAGCAAGTTTTCTGCAAATATTGATTATAGATATAAAAATTCCGCGACGCCTGAGGGGAGGGCCGTTCCTTATGATTAGATCTGAACTGGTTGACAAGATTGCAGAGGAAAACCCGCATCTCTATCAGCGGGACGTCGAACGCATCGTCGGAACGATTTTTGACGAGATAATCAATGCCATGGCAAATGGCGACCGCGTCGAGTTGCGCGGCTTCGGCGCTTTTTCGGTCAAGAAGCGGGACGCCCGGCGCGGCCGCAATCCGCGCACCGGAGAAGCGGTTCCCGTGGACGAGAAACATGTGCCGTTCTTCAAAACCGGAAAACTGCTGCGCGATCGGTTGAACAAGCGCTGAATACGGCCTAGGTAAGACATCATCACGGTTGACCAAACGAGGACGCCATGCGCTACCTTCGCTATCTTTTCCTGTCCGTCATCGGCGTCCTGCTGATCACGCTGGCGCTGGCCAACCGCCAGATTGTGACGCTGCGCCTGCTGCCAGAGGAACTGGCCGGCGTCTTCAACCTGTCCGGCGAGTTGCCCCTTCCGCTGTTCCTGGTGATCTTCGCGGGCATCGTCGTGGGGCTGCTGATCGGCTTTGTCTGGGAATACCTGCGCGAGTACAAGCACCGCAGCGCCCTGTCCAGGCGCGGCCGCGAGGTCAACAAGCTGGAACGCGAGGTCAAGCGACTCAAGGGCCAGTCCGGCGACGGCAAGGACGACGTTCTTGCCCTGATCGAGTGACGGTTGCATGCGGGTAAAGATTTGCGGCCTGTCGGAACAGGCCAGCCTGAAACGCGCTGTGGATTGCGGCGCGGCATATGTCGGATTTGTATTCTTCGAAAAATCCCCCAGGAACGTGAGCGTCGATCAGGCGCGCGCTTTGGCTCTGACGGTGCCGGCGGGGGTCTGCAAGGTCGCGCTGACCGTGAACCCGTCCGACGCGGAACTGGAGGCGATCCTCGACCGCGTGCCGCTGGACATGCTGCAACTGCACGGATCGGAATCCGCCGAACGCTGCGCCGAGGTCCGCGAGACATTCGGACTGCCGGTGATGAAGGCGGTCGGTATCGCGGATGAAGACGACCTGCCGCAACTGACGGACTATGCGCGGGTCTGCGACCAGTTGCTGTGCGATGCCAAGCCGCCCGCCGGTCACGCCGTGCCGGGCGGCACCGGGCTGTCCTTCGACTGGCGGCTGATCGCGGGGCGCAGATGGGCGGTTCCGTGGATGCTTGCGGGTGGCCTTGCGCCGGAAAATGTGGCAGAAGCCATCCGGCTGACCGGTGCGAAACAGGTGGACGTGTCCTCTGGCGTGGAATCGTCCCCCGGCGTAAAAGACGGCGACAAGATAGAGCGGTTCATCAAGGCCGCGCATGGAGAACAGTGATGGCCCCTGAAATGTTGAATTCCTACAAGACCGGACCTGACGAAAAGGGCCGTTTCGGCGATTTCGGCGGGCGTTTCGTGTCCGAGACCCTGATGCCGCTGATCCTCGATCTGGAGGCGCAGTACGAGTTCGCCAAGACCGATCCGACCTTCTGGGCCGAGATGGATTACCTGTGGAAGCATTACGTCGGCCGCCCGTCGCCGCTGTATTTCGCCGAACGCCTGACGCAAGAATTCGGC
>JBFIHV010000416.1:0-2132 GCA_041601595.1 Amylibacter sp.
CTGGTGCCGCTGGGCGTCGCGCCGGTGTTCGATTGCGGCCTGACCAACAAGAAGGAACGCGACATTTTCGTGGGCTGGGCAAATGAAAAGGGCTATCCGGTCCGCCTGCATTTCGTCGACGTCCCGACCGAGGTTCGCTGGTCCCGCGTCCAGAAGCGCAATGCCGAAAAAGCCGAGACCTTTCAATTCGAGGTTACAAGGGCCATGTTTGACTTTATCGAATCGCTGTGGGAGGCCCCCACGGAGGCGGAAATGCAGGCCCTGTCCGGGAAACGAATAACTGACTGATGGCACCCAACAAGAAATCGGACCCGAACAACAAGCTGGTCGCCGAGAACCGGCGCGCCCGCTACGACTATGCCATCGAGGACACCATCGAGGCCGGCATCATGCTGATGGGCTCCGAGGTCAAATCCCTGCGCAAGGGCCACGCCAATATCGCGGAAAGCTATGCCAACGTGGAACAGGGCGAGCTGTGGCTGATCAACGCCACCATTCCGGCCTATGAACAGGCCAAGACCTTCGGCCACGAGGAACGCCGCCGCCGCAAGCTGCTGGTCAGCAAGCGCGAACTGGCGAAACTGTGGCAGAACACCAGCCGCGAAGGCATGACGATCGTGCCGCTGAAGCTCTATTTCAACGACAAGGGCATCGCCAAGCTGCTGCTGGGCATCGCCAAGGGCAAGAAGCTGGCCGACAAGCGCGAAACCGAGAAGAAGCGCGACTGGGCCAAGCAAAAGGCCCGCCTTATGCGCGATCACCGTTAACCGACTTTCCGACTCAAAGAGGAACCGCACATGCCCCTGACCCCCGACGATATTCTGGTCACGACGGACTGGCTGGCGCGGCATCTGGATCATCCGGACCTGCGTATTCTGGACGGATCCTGGCACATGCCGGCGGACAAGCGCGATGCGGGCGCGGAATTCCGGTCCTGCCATATTCCGCGGGCCCAGTTCTTCGACATCGACGCAACCTCGGACCGTTCGTCCGACCTGCCGCATATGGTGCCGGACGCCGGTCAATTCGCGAAACAGGTCGCGGCGCTGGGTATCGGTCAGGACGATTCCGTCGTGGTCTATGACGCGCAGGGCCTGTTTTCGGCGGCCCGCGTCTGGTGGCTGCTACGCGCGATGGGGATCACCAACGTCGCCGTGCTGGAAGGCGGCCTGCCGAAATGGCTGGCCGAGGGCCGCGTCGTGGCGACGGCGCCGCTGTCGGTCGCCGTGCCCGCGAAACTGACCGTTCGGATGGACGAAAGCCGCGTGCGCTCTGCCGGTCAGGTCCTGCGGGCGATCGGCGACGCCGGCACCCAGATCGTCGACGCCCGCGCGCCCGAACGGTTTCGCGGCGAAGTGCCCGAACCGCACGCCGGCCTGCGCTCCGGCCACATTCCCGGTTCGCGCAATGTCTTCTTCAAGGCGCTGCTGAAGGATGACGGAACCCTGAAATCCGACGGAGACTTGCGCGCCGTCTTCGAGGATGCGGGCGTCGACCTGAACAAACCCGTAATTACCTCTTGCGGCTCTGGCGTAACTGCGGCAGTTCTGACACTGGCGCTGGAAAAGCTCGGACACCGGGACGTGGCGTTATACGACGGTTCGTGGACCGAATGGGGCCAGAACCGGGAATTACCGATCGAGACGGGGAAAGCCGACTGAACCCGCCTTTCAAAAACAGTCTCTGCAAAAGGACAGTAAGATGCTGAACAACCTTCAACCGCAACCCGAAGACAAGATCCTCGGCCTGGCGAAACTGTACCGCGCCGACACACGCGCGCACAAGATCGATCTGGGTGTCGGCGTCTACAAGGACCCGAACGGCCTGACGCCGATCATGCATGCGATCAAGGCGGCGGAAAAGCAGTTGTGGGAAAAAGAGGACACCAAGAGCTATACCTCGCTGACCGGCGACGCCGGCTTTCATCAGACGATGGCCGATCTGGTTCTGGCTGACAGCGTCGCGCGCGACCGCCTGTCCTTTGCCGCCACGCCGGGCGGCACCGGCGCGGTCCACCAGATACTGGAACTTGTGCAACTGACCGGCGGCAATCCGACGGTCTGGGTCAGCGATCCGACATGGCCGAACCACCTGTCGATCCTGAAACACCTGAAAATGCCGACGAAGCCGTA
>JBFIHV010000417.1:0-2124 GCA_041601595.1 Amylibacter sp.
AGGCCTGTGCCTAATTCGGATCAAGTCGCCGGTCCGGTGACATTTTCCGAAATGGAGCGGCACGCATGACGAAATTCTCGGCCAATCTGGGCTTCTTGTGGGCGGACCGTCCCCTGCCCGATGCGATCCGCGCCGCCAAGGCCGCCGGTTTCGACGCTGTCGAGTGCCACTGGCCTTATGAAAAACCGGCGGGGGACGTCGCTGCGGCGCTTGCTGAAACCGGACTCGAGATGCTGAGCCTGAACACCCGCCGCGGCGATGTGCTGGCGGGCGACAACGGCCTGTCGGCGATCCCCGCTCGCATCGGCGAGGCGCGTGCCGCCATAGACGAGGCCATGGCCTATGCCGTCGCCATCAAGACGCGGAAGATTCACGTCATGGCCGGCAATGCGGAGGGCCCGGATGCGCATGAAACGTTCGCAGCCAACCTGGCTTATGCCTGCGATCTGGCCGCGCCACTCGGGATCACCATCCTTATCGAAGCGCTCAACAAATACGATGCCCCGGGTTATTTTCTGAAAACCACATCGCAGGCGAAAGCCATCATCGAACAGGTGGGCGCCCAAAACCTGCGCCTGATGTTCGACTGCTACCACGTGCAACTGATGGAAGGCGACCTGTCCCACAGGCTGGCCGACCTGCAACCGCTCATCGGCCATATCCAGTTCGCCTCCGTCCCCGACAGGGGAACGCCGGACCACGGCGAGCTTGACTACGAACACATATTTCGTGTCATCGCCGGTCTGGGTTACGCCGCGCCGCTCGGAGCCGAGTACAAACCTGACGGCGACACCGACAAGACGCTGGGCTGGATGGAGAGACTGCGGTCGATTTGAGCCGACTGAAGCGCCCTACCCTTCTAGAACCAGTCTGGGCGACAGGGCTTTCGGGTCCACCTTCAGATCGATGATCGCCGGCCTGCCCGCCTGCCGGGCCTCGGCCAGGGCATCGGCAAAGGCGGCCCCGTCCTCGACCACAACCCCGAAGCCGCCATAGGCGCGGGCGAGCGCGGCGAAGTCGGGATTGACCATATCGGTTCCGGCGGGCCGCATCGGATAGTTGCGCTGCTGGTGCATCCGGATCGTGCCGTACATGCCGTTGTTGGAGATCAGGACGACGATATTCGCGCCATACTGGCAGGCGGTTCCGAACTCCTGACTGACCATCTGGAAACATCCGTCACCGGCAAGGCAGATCACGTCGCGTTCCGGCATCTGCAGCTTCGCCGCGATGGCGGCGGGCAGGCCATAGCCCATGGTGCCGCTTGTGGGTGCCAGCTGGGTCCGCCAGCCGCGATAGAGATAGTAGCGGTGCAGCCAGGCCGCGTAATTGCCGGCGCCGTTGGTCACGATGGCGTCGTCGGGCAAAACCTCGTTCAGGTGCGCGATGATCCGCTCCATCTTCACGGCGCCGGGTGTTTCCTGCGGCACCTGCCAGCTTTCGTAGGCCGCGCGGCCCCGCGCCACCCAGTCCGCGCGACCGTTCTTTGAAGCCTTCGCCGCCGAAGCCAGTTGCTGAACCACGCGACCGGCAGAGGCCGCGACCGCCAGTTCCGGCCGATAGACGCGTCCGGGTTCGGACGGATCGGGATGGACATGCAGCAGGGCCTGTTTTGGCACCGGCGGCGTCAGTAAGGTATAGCCGCTGGTTGTGATCTCGCCCAGTCGCGGGCCGAGCGCCAGAATGGTGTCCGCGTCCCGCACATATTCCGCAAGGGCCGGATTGATGCCGATCCCCACATCCCCGACATAGCAGCGGTGCCTGTTGTCCAGATAGTCCTGACTGCGGAAGGACGTGCCCACCGGAATTTCGAGCGTCTCGGCCAAGGCGCCCAGCGCCTGCGCCGCCTGCGCCGACCAACCGCTGCCGCCTGCGATGATCAGCGGCCGTTCGGCGGACGTCAGGCGGTCCAGCAGGGCCAAGATGTCGGCCTCCGCCGCCAGACCCGACGGCAGGACCGCAGCCGGTGCGGGTCTGGCTTCGGTCGCCGAGGACAGCATGTCCTCCGGCAAGGCCAGCACGACGGGACCGGGCCTGCCGGACTGCGCGGTATGGAAGGCGTGGCTGATGTATTCCGGTATCCGGTCGACGCAATCGATTTCCGCCACCCATTTGGCCAGCGGG
>JBFIHV010000418.1:0-2089 GCA_041601595.1 Amylibacter sp.
GCAAGAAGACGGTTGCCATCTATGCCGAGGAAGACAAGCTGAGCCTGCACCGGTTCAAGGCTGACGAGGCTTACCGCATCGGCAAGGGTCTGGGACCGGTCGCGGCCTACCTGAGCATCGAGGAAATCATCCGCGTGGCCAGGCTGTCGGGGGCGGATGCGATCCATCCGGGCTATGGGTTGTTGTCGGAAAATCCGGATTTCGTCGATGCCTGCGACGCGGCCGGGATCGTGTTCATCGGCCCCAAAGCCAAGACGATGCGCCAGTTGGGCGACAAGGCCAGCGCGCGCCGCGTGGCGATGGAGGCCGGCGTGCCGGTCGTTCCCGCGACCGAAGTGCTGCCCGATGACATGGATGAAGTGCGGCGCATGGCCAACGAGGTCGGCTATCCCTTCATGCTCAAGGCGTCCTGGGGCGGCGGTGGGCGCGGCATGCGCCCGATCATGAACGAGAGCGAACTGGAAGAGAAAGTCCGGGAAGGCCGCCGCGAGGCCGAGGCGGCCTTTGGCAATGGCGAGGGCTACCTGGAAAAACTGGTCCAGCGCGCCCGTCACGTCGAGGTCCAGATCCTCGGCGACAAGCACGGCGCGATTTACCACCTCTGGGAGCGCGACTGCACCGTACAGCGCCGCAACCAGAAAGTCGTGGAGCGCGCGCCCGCGCCCTACCTCAGCCAGGAGCAGCGCGAAAGGCTCTGTGAACTGGGCCGCAAAATCTGCGCCCATGTCGGGTATGAATGCGCCGGCACGGTCGAATTCCTCATGGATATGAACACACAGGAGTTCTATTTCATCGAGGTGAACCCGCGGGTTCAGGTCGAACACACCGTCACCGAGGAAGTCACCGATATCGACATCGTCCGCGCCCAGATCCTGATCGCCGAGGGCAAGACGCTGGCCGAGGCGACGGGACGCGCCTCGCAGGCGGACGTAAAACTGAACGGCCACGCCCTGCAGACCCGGATCACCACCGAGGACCCGCAGAACAACTTCATCCCCGACTACGGCCGCATCACCGCCTATCGCTCGGCAACCGGCATGGGCGTGCGGCTGGACGGCGGCACGGCCTATTCCGGCGCGGTCATCACGCGCTACTATGACAGCCTGCTGGTCAAGATCACCTGCTCCGCGCAAACGCCCGAAGCCGCAATCGCGCGGATGGACCGCGCCCTGCGCGAATTCCGCATCCGCGGCGTTTCGACAAATATCGCCTTTGTTATCAACCTGTTGGAACATCCGACATTCCTGAACAGCACGTATACCACCAAGTTCATCGACGAGACGCCGGAACTGTTCACCTTCAAGGCGCGGCGCGACCGCGCCACCAAGATCCTGAACTACATCGCCGATGTTTCGGTCAACGGCCATCCGGATGTCGAGGGACGCCCGAAACCCGCCGCCACAGCCAAAGCGCCCGAGGCGCCCGCCCGGCGCACCAAGGAACCGGCTTCCGGCACCCGCAACCTGCTGGAGTCGAAAGGCCCGCAAGCCGTGGCCGACTGGATGCAGGCGCAGCAGAAACTACTGCTGACCGACACGACCATGCGCGACGGCCACCAGTCCCTGCTGGCCACCCGGATGCGGTCTTTCGACATGATCAACGTCGCCGAGACCTACGCGCATAACCTGCCCGAGCTGTTCAGCATCGAATGCTGGGGCGGCGCGACCTTCGACGTGGCCTACCGGTTCCTGCAGGAGTGCCCATGGCAGCGCCTGCGCGATCTGCGCAGCAGAATGCCGAACGTGATGACCCAGATGCTGCTCCGGTCTTCGAACGGCGTCGGTTACACGAATTACCCCGACAATGTTGTGCAGGAATTCGTCCGGCAGGCGGCAGAGACCGGCGTGGACGTTTTCCGCGTCTTCGATCCGCTGAACTGGGTGGAAAACATGCATGTCGCAATGGATGCGGTTCTGGAGTCCGGCAAGGTTCTGGAAGCCTCGATCTGCTACACCGGCGATATTCTTGATCCGAAACGGGCGAAATACAGCCTGAATTATTACGTCGACATGGCGAAGGAACTGAAAAAGTCCGGCGCCCATATCCTCGGCCTGAAGGACATGGCCGGCTTGCTGAAACCTGCCTCCGC
>JBFIHV010000419.1:0-2073 GCA_041601595.1 Amylibacter sp.
ACGACCGCCGTGGCGTTCGCAGGTCTCAGCCTTTACGGCTATACGACCAAGCGCGACATCTCCGGCTGGGGCAGCTTCCTGATCATGGGTGTTATCGGCCTGCTGGTCGCGTCCATCGTGAACATCTGGCTGGGGTCGCCCGCGATCGCTTTCGCAGTGTCCATTCTTGGCGTGCTGATCTTCGCCGGCCTGACCGCCTATGACACGCAGAGGATCAAGAACGAGTATGTGATCCATGCACAGAATGGCGAAGTCGAATGGCTTGGCAAGGCCGCGATCATGGGTGCCCTGAACCTGTACCTGGACTTCCTGAACATGTTCATGTTCCTGCTGCAGTTCATGGGCAACCGCGAATAAAAGCGGCAGCAGAATTACAGTCAACGGAGCCGGGGGGTTTTCCCCGGCTTTTTTGTTTGCGGTTCAGCGGGCTTGTGCCGTGTCGGTCTTTGCCCGAAGCAAATGGCGGACCATGTGAATGACGGGGAATGGAACCCCCTCGCCCAGCATGACATCCTGCCCGCCCAGAGGCTCGAACCCCGCCGAGCGATAGAATCCGACCGCGCTGAGGGTGGACAGGCAGTCCAGGCAGGTCATGCCCTGGCCCGCCGCATCCCGCACGACATGCGCCATGATGGCGCTGGCCACGCCCCGGCGCGCGGCAACGGGATCCACCCCGAAATGGCGGATGTTTCCCAAATGCGCGTCGGCCTCGCCGCCATGGGGCGGCTCCTTCGACCAGCCTCCTGCGCCCAAGAGACGGCCCGCCGTGTCCGCCGCTACGAAATAGGTTCCCGAGATCACAAGCTCCGGTCGCGCGCGCCCCATAAGCGGGACGGCACGGTCCAGCACTTCGGACGGATAATCCGATCGCAGTTGTGTATCGAACGCGCGATACAGCAATTCGTTCAGCTCGGGAATGTCCGCCGGCAGCGCCGGACGGATGGTGAAGTTTCCGGACATGTCGATCCCCTGAAAAACAAAAAACCGCGCCGAGGCGCGGTTCCGTGAAAATCAAATGCAAGAAGGTCTTACTTGATTTTGCCTTCTTTGTATTCCACGTGCTTGCGCACAACCGGGTCGTATTTTTTCACGACCATTTTCTCGGTCATGGTGCGAGAGTTTTTCTTGGTCACATAGAAGTGGCCTGTGTCCGCTGTGGAATTCAGGCGGATTTTAATGGTGGTTGGCTTCGCCATGGTTCATCTCCTACAGCGGTTTCCCGCGAAAACTTGAAGCTGCCTTCTATACCAGCAGTGGGCAGAGTCAAGTGTTACGGGCACGAAATATCCGCAGAATCCGTTCAAATCTCGGTTGCGCCGTCCCGTTCGATCATAACGCGCCGCATCGCGGGCGGTATTGGCCGCGACTTTTGCGCACTGTCGTCCACGGCAATCATCAATGCGGTGCTGGAGCATCGCAGCGTTCCGCCCGACCAAGCCTCGAGTTCCATGTGGTAGCTGGAGCGACCGACCTTGTCGGTACGCGCCACCGTCACATAGCTGTCATGCATGAACAGGGGCGCCGCGTAGTCGATGGTGGCCTTGCGAACGGCATGCTTGATCGCCTGGCCGCCGTTATAGGTCTGCGCCAGCTCGTGCATGTAAAGCTCCCGCAGGTTTTCGAACCAGCGGAAATAGGCGGCATTGTTGACGTGGCGGTAGTCATCAATATCGGTCGAGCGGACGAAATCATTGAGCCCGATCGCCCAACTGCCGGGAATGCCCGCCTGCGCGATCTGCTCCGATGTCATCAAATAGGCGTTCGCCGTGTTCATTTGGCACCCAACCTCCTGTGCTTCAGGCCAGCCCGTCCGCGATCAGCCGCGCCGCGATCTTCCTGTAGGCTTCGCCATGCGGGCTGTCGGTGGCGGCAATCGGCGTGCCGCTGTCGCCGGCGAGGCGGATTTCCAGCTCCAACGGGATTTCCCCCAGGAACGGCAGGTTATGACGCTCCGCTTCCGCCCTGGCGCCACCGTGGCCGAAGATATGCGCTTCAGTCCCGCAGGTCGGGCAGATGTAATGCGACATGTTCTCGATCAGCCCGACGACAGGCGTCTTGGTTTTCTCGAACATG
>JBFIHV010000420.1:0-2050 GCA_041601595.1 Amylibacter sp.
CCCGTGATGATCAGCCCGTCGAACTTGCGGGCCTTCGCCTCGCTGAACGGCTGATAGAACGCCTCCATGTGGTCGGCGGATGTGTTCTTGGGCTGGTGCTCCGACATGCGGATCAGCGTCAGTTCGATCTGCAGGGGCGTCGCGCCGATCAGGCGCGCGAATTGCGTCTCGGTCTGGATTTTTTTCGGCATCAGATTCACCAGGCCGATCTGCAATGGCCGGATGTCCTGCCGCGTCGCGGTCTCGTCGGACATCACCATGACGCCTTCGTTCCTGAGAACGTCGAAGGCGGGCAGGGTCGATGGGATCTTGATGGGCATTGGTATTTCCTAACTTGAACAGTGCCAGATAGTACGCTCAGGCCTGCTTCTCAAGGGCGTTGGCGATGAGGTCTTCGAAATCGTCCCTGGTGCGGACTTCGGCAACGTCTTGGGCGCTGACGGTGATGCCCCAGTTCTGGGCCATGGCGCGATAGCGCGGCAGGCGATGGTCCAGCAGTTTGCGGAATCCCCAGCGGATGAATTCGTCCGGATCGACCTTGTCGGGCGCGACCTGCTTGTCCGTCTGGAATTTCATCCAGAGGTCCTTCAGGAAGTCTTCCTGATAGTACATCGGCTTGGGGTCGCGGCTGAACCGCTTGACCAGTTCCTCGACATGGCTTTCGTCGCCCTTGATCCAGACCGGCAGTAGATGTTCCGACAGCAGCGACAGCACCGGATCGTCGCGGTCGAGCGGATCGACCACCTCGACCACGGAGCCCGAGGTGTCGCAGACGAAATTATTGTAGCCGTACAGTTCCTTGGCGCGCTCTATGAAATGCACCGTGTCCTTCATGGCGCTTATCTCGGCCTCGCGGTGCAACCTTTGGCGGCGCAGGTATTCCTCGAACGGAATGCCGCCCTTGGCCGGATCGCCGGGCTTGCCCAGATAGGTCGACAGCGGCGACAGGTTGTTGAACCGCAGGTTCGATGCGATATAGATACTGTCGGAGCGCAGCAATTCCGCCAGAAACGGATTGCGCATCGCCTCTTTCTTGAAATTGTCGACGATGTGCTCGCCCATGTAGCGCGTGCCGATCCGGTAATCGACGGAATAGTGGAACCAGTCGCCGGAATCGCGCAGAATGTTGGAAAGATAGGTTTTTCCAAGGCCGGACATGCCGAACAGCATGACCTTTTTACGCTCCGCCGCGCGCCAGTCCTTTTCCGAAGTATAGAGCATCCGCCTGCATCCCGATTGTTTCCCTCAGGCTAAATCAAATTTTTGAAGAAGATTCAATTGTTTTGGGGGTTCCGGAGCCGCAGAAAAGCAGACAGCGCACGTCCGTCCAGAACCAGCATGCCCAGGGCGATCAGGAAAAATCCGGAAAATGCCGCAAGCGACAGCGCCTCATGCAGGATGACGGCGCCCCAGAAGACAGCCGTCGGCGGAACCAGTAGCGTCACCAGCGAGAGGTTGCCGCTGCCGGCCAAGTTGAGGCAGCGATAATACAGCAGATAGGCGACAGCGGTGGCCGGCAGCGCCAGAAACCCCAACGCGGCGATCGTCGTTGCCGTGGGCACCGCTTGCGGCGGTCCATCCACGAACAGGGCCAGAGGCACCATTATCAGCGTCGACCCGGTCAACATACCGGTTGCCGCCATGACCGGATGCAGACCGGACAGGGAAAAGCGCGCCCAGACGGCGGCGCAGGCATAGGACAGGCTGGCCCCCAGCAGCGCCAGTTGCGCCAGCGATCGTATGTCGAAATTCCGGAGCGCTTCGGGGCCGACAACCACGAGCGCCCCGCCCGAGGCCAGAATGACGCCCGAAAGTTTGCGGCCGGTCAGCTTTTCATCCCTGAAGACCAGCGCCGCGATCAGGACGGTGAAAATTGCCGTGGTTCCGTTCAGGATAGAGGCAAGGCCGCTTTCGATGTGAGTCTGGCCCCAGGCGATCAGGGAAAACGGTATCGCATTGTTCAGCACACCCATGATCGCAAGTGCCGCCCATTGTCCGAGACGGGCAGGTCGTGGGATGTTGCGGGCCAGCACGTATATCCACAGCGCCA
>JBFIHV010000421.1:0-2018 GCA_041601595.1 Amylibacter sp.
CTGTTGCAGGCCAGCGAATACAATGTCGAACGGGCGCAGCGCGGCATCGTCTATATCGACGAGGTCGACAAGATCACGCGCAAGTCCGATAACCCGTCCATCACCCGCGACGTATCTGGCGAGGGCGTGCAGCAGGCGTTGCTGAAGATCATGGAAGGCACGGTTGCCAGCGTTCCGCCGCAGGGCGGCCGCAAGCATCCGCAGCAGGAATTCCTGCAGGTCGACACGACGAACATCCTGTTCATCTGCGGCGGCGCGTTTTCGGGCCTTGAAAAGATCATTGCCCAGCGTGGCAAGGGATCGGGCATCGGCTTCGGCGCCGACGTCAAGGACGAGGAAAAGCGCAGCATCGGCGAGACCTTCACCGAACTGGAGCCGGAAGACCTGTTGAAATTCGGTCTGATCCCGGAATTCGTCGGCCGTCTGCCGGTCATCGCGACGCTGACCGATCTGGACGAGGACGCGCTGGTCACGATCCTGTCCGAACCGAAGAACGCTCTGGTCAAACAGTACCAGCGCCTGTTCGAACTGGAAGACGTCAAGCTGACCTTCACCGACAACGCGCTGCGCGCGATTGCCCAGCGGGCGATCAAGCGGAAAACCGGCGCGCGGGGCCTGCGCTCGATCATGGAGGACATCCTGCTGGACACGATGTTCGACCTGCCGGGGCGCACCAACGTGGAAGAGGTCGTGGTGAACGAGGAGGCGGTGCGCCGCGAATCCGATCCGCTGCTGGTCTTCGGCGACAAGGCCGGGGAAAGTGCGTCCGCGTCCTGAATGCCTCTGGCTTTTGCGACCGGAATGGGCGATATCAAGACAAACGAACCAGAGGTTACCATGCTATTTGTAAAACGTTTGTTCACATGGTGGAACGGCCAGACCCTGAACACCCAGTTCCATACATGGCGCAAGGGCGTCAAGGTGGGCGAGGACGCGCAGGGCAATATCTATTACGAGAGCCGTGACAAGAAACGGCGCTGGGTGATCTTCAACGGCGAGGCCGAGGCCTCGCGCGTGTCGCCCGACTGGCACGGCTGGTTGCACCACACCTATGAAAAGCCGCCGACGGTCGCCGCGCTGTCGCACAAGCCATGGGAAAAGCCGCATGTCGAGAACCTGACCGGCACGGATATGGCCTATGTCCCGAAGGGCAGCCTGCGCGCCGCGAAGACAGCGGTACGGACCGACTACGAGGCATGGCAGCCGAAATAGGCTGCCGCAGGAAAGAGGCCGCAGTTACATGGCAAACAACGTGACAGAAACCGCTATCGGTGGCGTGGTATTGGCCGCGGCAGCCGGTTTTCTGTTCTACGCCAGTTCCATCGTCGGAATTAACGGCGGCTCCGACAGCTATGGCCTGTTCGCGAGTTTCCGCTCTGCCGAGGGTGTCACGGTCGGCACCGACGTGCGGCTGGCCGGTGTCAAGATCGGCACCGTCACGGGCCTGAGCCTGAACCCCGAAACCTATCGCGCCGACGTCAGGTTCTCCATCGACCGGTCCGTTGCCGTTCCGGACGATTCCGGCGTGGCGGTGTCCAGCGAGGGTCTGCTGGGCGGCAATTTCATCGAGATCATTCCGGGCGCCTCTGCCTTCAACCTTGAAGACGGCGGAGAGATAGAGGATACCCAGGGGTCTGTCAGCCTGTTGACTCTGTTGATGAAATTCGTTGCCGGCGACGGAACCCAGTAATGTTTCGACGGTTGTGCATCGCCGCGTTCTGCCTTGCCGCATCGGTCATGGCCGCGCAGGGGCAGGCGGTCGTGAAGACCGAAAATGGGCAGGGCGCGCGGCTCAAGGGTCTGGACACGATCACCGGAACCGTCACCGAACTGGAACTGTCGGTCGGCAACACCATCCGCTATGAGCGTTTGCAGATCACCCTGAAGGAATGCCGCTTTCCCGAAGGCAATATCAGTTCGGACGCCTTCGCCTATCTGGTGATTCAGGACGACCGCAACGAGACACCCAATTTCGACGGCTGGATGATCGCCTCCAGCCCCGCACTGTCGGCGCTGGA
>JBFIHV010000422.1:0-2005 GCA_041601595.1 Amylibacter sp.
AGCGAATGGGTGGTCTTGAGCGCGGTGCCGTGCAGGCTCTCGCTCATGGCCTTCTGCACCTCTTCCAGCCGCCGTTCCAGCGTGGCGATCATATTGGCCTGCGAAACCGACTGGGTCTCGCCGACCGATTTCAGCCCGCCGGCCAGATGGTGCTGGCTCTCGTTCAGGATGCGGACGTTTTCGCCAAGCTGGCTCATCTGCTGCGCCAGCGGCTGGATCGCATCGGCAGAACGGCTTGATACGCGCAGCGCCATGAAGACCATGACCAACAGCAGCAGAAACAGCCCGCCGCCGATCACGGCGGCAAGGGTCATCGGATCGCCGAGGTCCAGCACAGTTTCACCGATCTGTATCATTTCCGTCCAAACAGCTTTTCGATGTCATCGAGTTTCAGTTCCACATAGGTCGGGCGGCCGTGGTTGCACTGACCGGAATGCGGCGTCGCTTCCATCTCGCGCAGCAGGGCGTTCATCTCTTCGGCCCGCATCCGGCGGCCCGACCGGATGGACCGGTGGCAGGCGACGCGCGACAGGATTGCCTCGATCTTGTCACGGATCGACTGGGTCCGGTTCAGGTCGGCAAGCTCGTCGAGGATATCGTGGACCAGCGCCGCGGCGTTGACCTCTCCCAAGATTGCGGGGGTTTCGCGCACGCAGACCGCCGAACCGCCGAAACCCTCGATCGTCAGGCCAAGTGGCGCCAGTTCACCTGCCGCCTCCAGAATCAGATCACGGTCGCCTTCGGACAGATCGACGATTTCCGGGATCAGCAGCGCCTGCGCCCGCACGCCGTTTTCCGCCATCTGGCGCTTCAGCTTCTCGTAGACCAGCCGTTCATGCGCCGCGTGCTGGTCGACGATGACCATCCCGTCGCGGGTCTGGGCCACGATATAGTTCTCGTGCAGTTGCGCCCGCGCCGCGCCCAGCGGGTTGTCCTCCAGTTCCCGCGGCGCGGCGGGTTCAAGCACATCGTCCGGCCGTTCGACCCGCCCCGACAGCTCGCCGAATTCCTGAAACCCCTGTTGCCGGTCCGCGCCGAACCTTTGCGCCGGCGTATAGTTTTGGTTGCGCTCCATCTGGTAGACCGGCCGCTCCGGCAGGTTTTCAGGCCGGAACGCGCCCAGCGCCGCATCGCGCACGGTGGAGGACGCGCGATGGCCGGCCTCTGCCAGCGCATGGCGCAGCGCCGATACGATCAGTCCGCGCGCCACTCCGGGTTCGCGAAAACGGACCTCGGCCTTGGCGGGGTGGACGTTCACATCGACCCGCGTCGGATCGACGTCCAGAAACAGCGCCACCACCGGATGCCGGTCGCGGCCGAGGAAATCGGAATAGGCCCCGCGCAGCGCCCCGATCAGCAGCTTGTCGCGAACCGGCCGGCCGTTGACGAACAGGTATTGCGCCACGGCGGCCCCGCGCGAATAGGTCGGCAGAGAGGCGTAACCGGTGAGCGTTATGCCCTCGCGCTCGGCATCTATAGCCAGTGCATTGTCTACAAAATCCTGCCCCAGAACGCGCGCCAGACGGCCATGCAGCGCGGTGAACAGGTCGCCGGTCTGCGGGTCGGCGCGGAACACCACGCGGCCCTCGCCGCCGCCGGACACATCGCGCAAAACGAAGCCGACCGAGGGTTCGGCCATTGCCAGACGCTTTACCACGTCCGCTATGGCCTGCGCTTCGGCCCGGTCGGTGCGCAGGAACTTCAGCCGCGCCGGCGTGGCCTGAAACAGGTCGCGCAGTTCCACCACGGTGCCGCGGGCCAGCGCCGCCGGTCTGACCGCGCCGATCTCGCCGCCGTTCACGGAAATGACCGCCGCCACATCCGCGCCCGCCGCACGCGAGGTGATAGACAGGCGGCCGACCGCGCCCATCGAGGGCAAAGCCTCGCCGCGAAAGCCGAAAGTGTGGATGTTCAGCAGGTCCGACCCGTCGATCTTGGAGGTCGCATGCCGCGACAAAGCCAGCGGCAGTTGCTCCGCCGCGATGCCGTGACCGTCGTCGGTGAC
>JBFIHV010000423.1:0-1977 GCA_041601595.1 Amylibacter sp.
CCGATCTCCCGTCGCAGACGGGCAGTTCCAGCACCTTCACATCGTCATGTTCAAGAAGCTTGCGGAATTTTTCAAGCGCATCGCCGGCGAAGTCCTGCGCGTAACTTTCCAGCGGCATCGGCAGAACGGCGGTCACCGCAAGGCCGGCTTCCAGCGCGACTTCGGTCGCGATCGTATCCGCGCCTTCCGCCAGGCCGGTCACCAACCGGACCGGCAGATGATCGAAGCGGGACAAGAGTTCCTGAAAGACGGTTTCCAGCTGCTGCCGCAGGGTCGGGACATCGCTTGCGGCAATGTCGCGGTGGCCGGTGACGCTTATGACGAATTCGGGGGAGATGCTCGCCGATGAAATGGCCCCTGGTTCCTCGGATAGCTGCATCACGTCCCCATTTTCGGCGTGGGCAGAACCCCGTTTCAGGCCCCGATACCATGCCAGTATATTGATGATACGGCATTTCTTTCAAAAAGCAATAATCGCCTGCCGCAGTCGCGCCGGCGCAGACGCGCCCGAAGCCGGCCGGAATTTTTTTACACAGCTGAAGCATTTTGTGCAAAAATCGCTTCAATAGGGGGGATCGAAATGACGGATGAAGAACCAAAGATCCGCATCGGCGACCGCGAAGAACTGATCTACATGCTCGCCGAAGCGGCCGCGATCGAACATAATGTAATGTGCTGCTATCTGTATGGTATCTGGAGTCTCAAGCGCGGCGAACAGGACGGGCTGAGTGCCGAACAGACCAAAATCGTTCAGGACTGGAAACGGGCCATGACCATGGTCGCCGTCGAGGAAATGACGCATCTGACGCTGGTCGGCAATCTTGCCTGCGCAATCGGCGGCGCGCCTCACCTGTCGCATCCGAACTTTCCGATCCCTTTCGGTTATCACGCCTCCGGCATCGATCTGGAACTGTTCGGGTTTTCGCACGCCCTGATCGACCACGCCATCTTTCTGGAACGGCCCGAGGGCATGGACCTGCACGATTCGCCGGAATTCGTGCATCCGACAGACTATCACCGCACCCCGCCGAGGGGCACGATCATGCCGAGCGCGCAGGATTACGAGACGATAGGCCACCTGTACCGAGGTATCTCGCACGGGCTGGACGTTCTGTCCCGCAAGCTGGGCGAGGAAATCCTGTTCTGCGGCGACGTGGAGGACCAGATCGGCCCTGCGGACGCGCCGCTGCCGGGACTCTTGACCGTCACCGATCTGGCCAGCGCGCGGGAGGCGCTGGAAACGATCGTCGAGCAGGGCGAGGGCGCGCCGGAACACACTGAGGACTCCCACTATCAGGCCTTCCTGACCATGCGTGCGAACCTTGAAGAGATGATGGCCAGGGACCCGGATTTCGAACCGGCTTTCCCGGTGGCCCGCAACCCGGTGATGCATGAGCCGGTCAATCCCGAAGGCAAGGTCTGGATCACAAATCCGGAAGCCGTCAAGGTTCTGGATCTGGCCAATGCCATCTATAACCACATGCTGCGGTTTCTGGTTCAAAGCTATGGCCGCGACCGCGAGGGGGCCGAACACAAGCGGTTGTTCACCACTCTGGCGCGCGAGATGATGTCGGCCCTGACGCCGGTCTGCGAATATCTGGCTTCGCTGCCCGCGGGGCCGGAACATCCCGGAGTCAATGCCGGGATGACTTTTACAATGCTGCGCGACATCGCCCGCCTGCCGGACGGACACGGAGAGATGCGGGTGCTGTCGGAGCGTATACTGGAGATGGCGCATCAGGCCGAACGGGTCTTCCCCGAAGGTCACGAACTCGAAGGGATCGCCAACGCCCTGCGCGGCATGGCCGACAAGATCGTGATCCCCGGCGCGTCGCCCAGGCCGCCCAAGCACGTGCCGCATGACGACAAGCCCAAGCCCAAGAAGGTGGCGGAGACGGAAGCGGAAGACGTTATCGGCCGCGAAGAGGGCAAGGACATGATCCTGAGTTTCGATACCAGCCGCTGTATCCATGCCCG
>JBFIHV010000424.1:0-1958 GCA_041601595.1 Amylibacter sp.
ATCGGCGCCAGCGGCCTTGTCTGGTTCGCGGTCGCCATGGTGACGATGCGGCTCAGCGGCGATGTCATCATCGACCGCTTCGGCCCGCGCAATTCCGTCATCTTCGCCGCCTGCGCCGGAGCCCTGGGCAGCGTGATCACGGTTATCGCCTCCGTTCATTGGGTCGTCTGGATCGGCTACGCGGTCATGGGCACCGGATTTGCCCTTTTGGCGCCAATAGCCTTCGCCGAGGCCGCGCGGCAAAGGGATTTCTCCAAGGGCCACGCGATGGCCGCGGTCACGATGCTGGGATATGGCGGCATGCTGATCGGACCACCCGTGATCGGCGGCGTGGCGGAGCTGTTCAGCCTGCGCCACGGTTTCGCACTGATCGCGGTATTGTCACTGTCGCTGCTGCTGGTGACGAAGTACTTCCGCACTCCGTCAAAGGCGGAAGCCGGCTAGCCCAGCAGTTGCTTGACGGCGCCGCCGGCCTTTCCGAAATCCATCTGGCCGGCATAGTTCGACTTGAGCACGCCCATGACGCGCCCCATGTCGCGGATGCTTTCCGCCCCGACCGAGGTGATCGCCTTTTGCACGGCGGCTTTGACCTCGTCGTCGGAAAGCTGCTTGGGCATGAATTCCCCGATAACCTTGATCTCGAAGCGCTCGCGGCACGCCAGATCGGTACGGCCGGCAGCTTCGTACTGCTGCGCGCTGTCCTGCCGTTGCTTGACCATTTTCGCCAGGATTCCAAGGATCGCCTCGTCATCCACGCCGTCGGCATTGCCCTCGCCGCGCAGGGCGATATCACGGTCCTTGATCGCCGCATTGATCAGACGCAGTGTCGCCAGACGGTCTGCTTCCTTGTCGAGCATGGCAGCTTTCATAGCGGCTGTAATCTTGTCACGCATAGAGTTCTTTCCTGTCCCGAAACGATTTCAAGACCAAATACATTAGATAAAATTAATTGCAACCTCAACCGTATTCCAGAGCCTCGGGCAGCGATTTTCAACGCAATTTCATTTTTCCCCGCAAGGCTTGACCTATCCCCGTCTTCGCCGTAGTTTCGCCCAAATTTACCGAAGGATTACGCCCATGAGCGCCCCTGTTTCACCCATAAAAAGCGGTGAGAAACCAACAGCTTGCATAGTACTGGCGGACGGAACCACCTTCTATGGCCGCGGTTTCGGGGCCACCGGAATGATTCAGGCCGAGTTGTGTTTCAATACGGCCATGACGGGTTATCAGGAAATCATGACGGATCCGTCCTACGCGGGCCAGGCCGTGACCTTCACCTTTCCCCATATCGGCAACACGGGCGTCAACGAAGAGGATGACGAGCAGGCCAGTCCGGCGGCCCGCGCGATGGTGGTCAAATGGGACCCGACCGAGCCGTCAAACTGGCGTGCGCAGTCGAACCTGTCCGATTGGCTGCTGAAACGCGGCCGTATCGGCGTCGGCGGCATCGACACCCGCCGCCTGACCCGCGCGATCCGTCTGCAGGGCGCGCCGCATGTGGCGATCTCGCACGATCCCGCCGGCCATTTCGACCTGCTGGCGCTACTGGAGCACGCCCGCGCCTTTCCCGGACTCGAAGGTCTGGATCTGGCCAAGGAAGTCACCTGCGCCCAGTCCTACAAATGGAACGAGCAACGATGGGCGTGGCCCGACGGCTATTCCGAGGCTCCGGCCGGCGGCAAGCGCGTGGTGGCCATCGACTATGGCGCGAAACGAAACATCCTGCGCTGTCTTGCCTCGGCCGGTTGCGACGTCACGGTTCTGCCGGCGACGGCCACGGCCGAAGAGGTTCTGGCGCATGATCCGCAAGGCGTGTTCCTGTCGAACGGCCCGGGCGACCCTGCTGCCACCGGCGAATATGCCGTGCCGATGATCCGCCACCTGCTGGACAAGACCGACCTGCCGATCTTCGGCATATGTCTCGGCCACCAGATGCTGGCGCTGGCGCTCGGCGGCAA
>JBFIHV010000425.1:0-1951 GCA_041601595.1 Amylibacter sp.
CCGCCGACTGGCCTGCGCGTTCCGCAAGCCGCGGAAAATAATCGTAAACACGCGACAGGTCCCAATATCCCCTGGTTGCGGCGGCCGTCAGGTTTTCAGCGACCGTCAGGTTGCCGAACACGCGCCGTCCTTCCGGCACCAAACCGATGCCAAGTCTGGCGATCCTGTGCATCGGCATGCCGGCCAGCGAGCGTCCCGCAAAATCGATCCGGCCCGCCCAGCGGTCCTGCATGCCGCAAATGGCGTTGATCGTCGTGGATTTTCCCATGCCGTTTCGCCCCAGCATGGCAGTGACCCGCCCTTCGCGCAGGCTCAGATCGACGCCGAACAAGACCTGCGATGCGCCGTACCATGCCTGAAGGTTTTCGATGTCCAGCAGAGCCGTCATGGATGCTCCCCGCCAAGATATGCCTCTATCACGTCGGGATTGCTGCGCACCTCGTCCACCGTTCCGCTGGCGATGATCCGGCCATAGAACAGCACCGAAATCCGGTCCGCCAGCGTGAATACCGCATCCATATCATGTTCGACCAGCAGGATCGGCGTATGCGCTTTCAACTCCGCCAACAGGGCGGTCAACGCCCTGGACCCCTCCGCCCCCATACCGGCCATGGGTTCGTCCAACAGGAAGACCTTGGGATCCAGCGCCAGCGCCATGGCGATCTCCAGATTGCGCCGCTCGCCATGGCTGAGTTTCGAGGCCGGAACCCCGGCACGGCCCGCCAGACCGACGCGGGCCAGACAGGTCCGGGCCCTGTCCACAAGATCGCTGTTTTTCAGGGCGGCCTTGAAGAACCGGAAACTCAAGCCCTGTCGCCCCTGAACCGCCAGCATCGTGTTCTGCAGTGCGGAAAAATCCGCGACGACCGACGACACCTGAAAGCTGCGCGCAAGTCCCGCTCTGGCGCGGTTCGCCACGTTCAGGGCGGACACCTCTTGTTCGCCAATGAATATCTGTCCCGCATCCTGCCGCAATGAACCCGATATCTGCTTGATCAGGGTGGATTTTCCGGCTCCGTTCGGTCCGATGAGCGCATGTATCTCGCCCGGGCGGATCGTCAGGGATACCCGGTCGCAGGCCACCACGGCGCCGAAGCTTTTGGAAAGACCCGTGATGGTCAGGACCGGCTCAGTCATGGCGCGCCTCTTTCGCCAGCAGGCCTATCGCGCCGCCGCGGGCAAACAGGACAACAATGATCAGGATAGCGCCCAGCCAGAACTGCCAGTTTTCCGTCGCCCCGCCAAGGCTCTGTTCCAGCACGATGAAAAGGGTCGCGCCGACCAGCGGCCCGAACAGCCGCGCGACGCCGCCCAGAATGACAAAGACCATGATCTCGCCCGACGTGTGCCAGCTGAGCATCGAGGGGCTGACAAACCGGTTCAGGTCGACATAGAGCGCGCCCGCAACGCCGGTGATCGCCCCGGAAATGACAAAGGCCGTCAGGCGGATTCTGAAGGGCGCGATGCCCACCGCCTCGACCCGCTCGGCATTCTGCCTGGTGGCTTGCAGGGCCAGACCGAAGCCCGCGTTGACAATGCGCGAACTGCCCCAGATAGCAGCCATGAGCCAAACGAAACAGATCGCGAAGAAACTTGCGCCGTTCATGGTATTCAGGCCGGGAAATTCACTGCGCAGATAGACGGACAGCCCGTCTTCGCCGCCATAGCTTGGCCAGCTGATCGCGAAGTAATAGATCATCTGGGCGAAGGCCAGGGTGATCATGATGAAATAGACCCCGCTGGTACGCAACGAAAACGCGCCGATCACTGCGGCAAACAAGGCCGAAATGACAGCCGCCACCGGCCAGATGATCAGCATCTGGGTGGTGCCGCTGATCTCGACCGGCCATGTTGCCAACGGCTCGTAGTTAAGCGCGTGGCTGGCCAAAATACCCGTCACATAGCCGCCGATCCCGAAAAACGCCGCGTGCCCGAAAGAGATCAGCCCGCC
>JBFIHV010000426.1:0-1904 GCA_041601595.1 Amylibacter sp.
CACCGCGCCATCCATTTCGTGAACCGCCATCCCGGCATTACGGTGAACGCCCTGCTGGACATCCTCGGCGTGACCAAGCAGTCGCTGAACCGCGTTTTGCGGCAGCTCGTCAGCGACGGGCTGATCGACAGCCGCGTCGGCAAGAACGACCGGCGCGAACGGAATCTGTACCTGACCGACGAAGGCAACGCGCTGGAGCGCCAGTTGTCCAAGGCCCAGCGCAACCGGATGCGCGCCGCCTACAAGGCCGCCGGCCCGGACGCGGTTCAGGGATTCCGCCGCGTTCTCGAAAATATCATAGACCCGGACAAGCGCTCCTATGTTAAGAAGCTGATAAGCGGTTGAATAGCGGAGTGAGTATGCAGCAAGACGCACATATCCTGATTGTCGATGACGATGAACGAATCCGCACCCTTTTACAGAAATTCCTGAGCCGCCACGGCTATTGGGTCACACCAGCCCGCGACGCGGCGCATGCGAGGCGGTTGCTGGAGGGGCTGGAATTCGACCTGATCGTTCTGGACGTCATGATGCCGGGCGAGGACGGGATTACCCTGACCACCTCGCTGCGCGAGAAGATTTCAACGCCCATCCTGCTGCTGACCGCCAAGGCGGAAGCGCACGAGCGTATCCTCGGTCTGGAATCCGGCGCGGACGACTATCTGACGAAACCGTTCGAGCCCAAGGAACTGGTGCTGCGAATCAACGCGATCCTGCGGCGCGTTCCGGTGGAAGCACCCAGCAACGAACCGCCCAAAACCATTCAGATGGGCGACACCCGCTACGACCTGACGCGCGGCGAGTTGTGGCGCGGAAACGAGATCGTGCGCCTGACCGCGACCGAATCGACACTGATGCGGATATTTTCCGCCGCGCCCCATACGGCCGTCAGCCGGGCCAAGCTGGTCGAGGAACTGGGCCGCGACGACGGACAGGCGCAGGAACGCGCGGTCGATGTTCAGATCACCCGCCTGCGCCGGAAAATAGAATCCGATCCCAAAAACCCCAGATACCTGCAAACCGTACGCGGCGCGGGTTACATGCTGGCACCTGACTGACGAACGGCACCTTATCCATGACAACAGCTTTCCTGACCCATCCCGACTGCCTTAGCCACGTGACGCCCAGCGGCCATCCCGAGCGCGTGGAGCGGCTGGAAGCCATACTGGCCCGGATCGACGCGCCGGAGTTCTCCGACCTCGACCGGATCGAGGCGCCACTCGGCACCGTCGATCAGGTGCTGCTGGCGCATCCGCTGGACTATTACCGTCGGATCGAATCCGCGATCCCCGACAGTGGCATCGTCACGCTGGATGCCGACACCTATCTTTCACCCGGGACCCTGAACGCCGCCCTGCGCTGCGTCGGCGCCGCGGTGAAGGCGGTCGATCTGGTTTTGGACGGCGAGGCCGACAATGCCTTCTGCGCGACGCGCCCGCCCGGCCACCATGCCGAAACCTCCACCGCCATGGGCTTCTGCCTGTTCGGCAACGTCGCGATCGCCGCCAAACACGCGCTGCAAAACCGCGGGCTGGACCGTGTCGCCATCGTCGACTTCGATGTACACCACGGCAACGGCACACAGGATCTGGTCTGGAACGATCCGGGCATCTTTTTCGCCTCGACGCACCAGATGCCGCTCTATCCCGGCAGTGGCTATCCCTCAGAGAGAGGCGCGCACAATAACATCCTGAACGTGCCGCTCAATTCCGGCGCGGACGGGTCCGCCCTGATCAATGCCTTCCGGCAATCGATCCTGCCGGCGGTGCGCAGGTTCAAACCGGAGCTGCTGTTGATCTCCGCCGGTTTCGACGGACACCGCGACGATCCGCTGGCCGGACTGAACTTCGAAACCTCGGATTTTTCCGAAGTGACGCGACTGCTCTGCGATTTCGCGACCGAGG
>JBFIHV010000427.1:0-1891 GCA_041601595.1 Amylibacter sp.
CAACGCCTGCTGCACGCCCTCGCCAGATACGTCGCGGGTGATGGACGGGTTATCGGACTTGCGCGTGATCTTGTCGACCTCGTCGATATAGACGATGCCGCGCTGCGCCCGTTCGACATTGTATTCGCTGGCCTGCAACAGTTTCAGGATGATGTTTTCGACATCCTCGCCGACATAGCCGGCCTCGGTCAGCGTGGTCGCGTCGGCCATGGTGAACGGCACGTCGAGAATGCGGGCCAGCGTCTGCGCCAGCAGCGTCTTGCCGCAACCGGTCGGCCCGATCAGCAGGATGTTGGATTTCGCCAGTTCGATGTCCGAGCTCTTCTCGGAATGCTTCAGCCGCTTGTAGTGGTTGTGCACCGCGACCGACAGAACCCTTTTCGCGACGTCCTGACCGATCACGTAGTCGTCCAGAACCTTGCAGATATCCGAAGGCGTCGGCACGCCGTTGCCGGACTTCACCAGACTGCTTTTGGTCTCTTCGCGAATGATGTCCATGCACAGCTCGACACATTCGTCGCAGATGAACACCGTTGGTCCGGCGATCAGTTTACGCACCTCGTGCTGGCTCTTTCCGCAGAAAGAACAATACAGGGTGTTTTTTGAGTCACCGTCACTCGAATTCGCCATTATTTACTCCGCTGGGATAACCCAATTTCCATGCTTTTGCCGGTCGCCCGGCAACTTGGCCATAACACTATGGCAGATCATTCGGTGGCACAATGCCAATTCTCTGCCAATCCCGCCCCGACCGGCGCCCGTTAAACTGGCGCCGGTTGGTATAGAAATCATTGCCGTCCTGTTCGCTTATTTCTCTTCCGGCGCGCGTTTCTGCACGATTTCGTCGATAAGGCCCCATTTTTTCGAGTCCTCGGCAGTCATGAAATAATCGCGGTCCAGGGCGGTTTCAACCTCTTTGAGTTTTCGTCCGGTGTGATGCACGTAAATCTTGTTCAGACGGTCCTTCAGTTCCAGTATTTCCTTGGCGTGCAGCGCAATATCGGACGCCTGCCCCTGAAAACCGCCGGATGGCTGGTGCACCATGACCCGCGCGTTCGGCAGCGCAAAGCGCATGCCCGGCTCACCGGCGGCCAGCAGCAGCGAGCCCATGGACGCCGCCTGTCCGATGCACAGGGTCGAGACCTTGGGCCGGATGTACTGCATCGTGTCATAGATCGACAGGCCGGATGTCACAACGCCGCCGGGGCTGTTGATGTACATCGCGATGTCCTTGTTGGGGCTTTCGGCCTCCAGAAACAGCAACTGCGCCACGATCAGCGTCGACATGGAGTCATGCACCGGTCCGGACAGGAAAATGATGCGCTCTTTAAGCAGGCGGGAGAATATATCGTAGGACCGTTCGCCGCGCGAGGTCTGCTCGACGACCATCGGGACAAGGGTGTTCATGTAAACGTCTATGGGATCGCGCATATTTTTCGCCTGTCTTGCTGTAGAAATAGGTTCCAGTGAGGCAGTGTAGTTCGCACTGTCGGGGTCTTCAAGGTGTCACGGCCAAGTTAATGAACACTAACCGGCGAAAGGTCGGAAATGCTTAACCCGCCGCGCGGGCGGACATCGGGACCCGCCGCGGGGCGCCGACATGAAAAAGCCCGCCGGAGCGGCGGGCTTTCCGGTTCCGGTCATCCGGCTGTCAGTCTTCTTCGTTCAGCTTTTCGACCGCGGCTTGCAGGTCTTCCTTGCTGACTTTCTTTTCCGTCACTTTGGACAGTTCCAGAATGTAATCGACAACCTTGTCCTCGAAGATCGGCGCACGCAACTGCTGCATGGCGCCCTTGTTCTTCTGCAGGAATTCATAGAACTGACGCTCCTGACCCGGGTACTGGCTGGCCTGGCGCATGGCGGCCTGCTGCATTTCCGCGTCGGTCACCTC
>JBFIHV010000428.1:0-1890 GCA_041601595.1 Amylibacter sp.
ATCGTGCCCAACGGACAGGCCTGGGGCGCGATAATCACCAACTTCTCGTCCCACGATACGCGGCGGGTCGATCTGGTCTTCGGGATCGACTACGACGACAGCGCCGACAAAGCGATGGAAATCATCCAAAAGGTGGTCGCAGCCGAGGCACGCGTTCTGGCCGAGCCAGCACCATGGGTGCGTGTCACCAACCTTGGCAGCTCCTCGGTCGACATCACGCTGCGGGCCTGGGCCACGACAGCGGAGTTCTGGGACGTGAAATTCGCCCTGATAAAGGCGATCAAGGAAGCATTCGACGAAGGCGGCATCACCATTCCATATCCGCATACGGTCGAAATTCAGAAGTAACTCAACCGTTGCCCCCGCAGGAGTGTAACGGTCCCGCTAGCCTTTCGTCCCGCGCCCTGACGGCCGGGATTGGCGAAACTCCGCCGTCTTCGGGCGCCGGATCGGTGGATTTTCGCCCGTGAATTTTGCCGCGATTGACTCGCAGGGTCCTGGTCCGCCACAACGGCGCCCAACAGCGTGCTGAAATTCACGATCCCGAGGGACAGGTCAACTATGAAGAAACTAGCTGCTATTGCAGGAACTTCGATTGCGATTTTTTTCATGGCGATCCACAGCGTCTCCGCCGCCGGCTCCGGCCCCACATCCCAAAACTGCGACAAGCAACTGACCCGGAAAATACCGGCCCGACAGTCAAATGCGCCATCGGGCAGCGCGATCATGCAGCAGGTGATGCAGCTCGGCGGAACCGATCGGGACGCCGTTTTCACGCAACAGGCGCTTTCGGGGAATATGCCCTCGTTCCTGCGCGATCTGACGCCGGTCAGCTTTTCCGGCACGCTATCGGACGGACAGGACATCCAACTGACGATCTGCGTGACGCCGGATTACCTCGCAGTCGGCAATGACAACGATTTCGTGCGCGTTCCGATGGGTCTGGCCGCGGCAGCCGAGATCGCGGACCGTCTGGAGTTCCTGTTGCCCACAACAAAAATGGTGGACGCGATTTACGCGCAGGCCGGCGTACGTCTGGCCCCGAGCCCGATGAAACCGACCAACAAGATGAGCTCGACCGATTACCTGATGCGGCACAACCAGACGGTCGAGGGACAACGTGCAGGGTTCGGCCACATTTCCGCCGCCCTGATGGCGGGACAAAAGAAGGATATCGTCCTGTCCAACCGCTTGCGAAACGCCCCCGGACGGGTCGCGATCTATGGCTGGCACCGGACCAACGGCAAACCGATCCAGCCGCTCAGCACCGTCCACGGCGCGCGCTACGCAGATTACAGTCACGGCGTGCGGCTGGTCAGCGGAACCGCTTATGTCAATGGCGAGGCGCAGTCTCTGACATCGATCATGCAGGATCCGCAATTGTCAAAGATCGTCAGCAACGAAGGCCCCATCGCCCGGGCGCAGGGTCTGCTGGCTTCCCTGTACCAATAGCGTCGCGGACCCTGACCTCAGTCCAGAGTCTTGCAACAGCGGAACCCGAGGTGATAATTCTCGTGACTTGACGGGCTCATAACCGTCGATCCATGCCAGAAGGGTGCACGCCAGCGGCACCAGTCGGGATGCGCGCGGTAGCTGTCAAATATGAACCAGCTGCCTTTCATTTCCGTCACGCCGAGCTTGGTGCTGCCACGGCTCGCCATCTGGTCGGGCGCAAGCGGCAGGTTCATGTGCTCCGCCGCGTTGCCGTTCACGTCGTAAACCCCGAGCGTGCTCTTGCAGCCGGGAAAGCTGCCGGTCGGATAGGTGTTCGATCCGCAGCTGTTGTACCCGCCGCCGCCGCAGCTTGCGCTTTTCGAACTTGCCGCCGCGCAGATGCCGCGCTGGTAGGATGGGCCATAGCTCCAGCTTTTCGTCGGCTCGTACTTGGAA
>JBFIHV010000429.1:0-1878 GCA_041601595.1 Amylibacter sp.
AAACCCGATCCTGCGGAGCCGATTCCGTTGCCAGCACATCCTCCCAGGCCTGCGTCAATTTCTCGGCGATATGCGCGGCGACCGCCAGCCACAGGTCCTGCTTCGTGGGAAAGTGGCGAAAGATCCCGGGCTGCGTCAGCCCCACAGCCTTCGCCACGGCATGGGTCGTCAGCCGATCCGGCCCCAATTCATCCGCCAACCGCAGCATTGCGGTGACGATTTCAGCCTTGCGAACTTCCGCTGATTTGCGCATGACCATAAAATACCGCTATTAGTTAGTTATCGATAACTAATAAATAGGCGTGAACGGTCACTTTGTCAATCGCCTCTCAACAGAATGACACACCGGAACGCCCTTCCTCCAGCAGACGCGTTAGTCGTGCGAGAGCGGTTTCTCGATTTGCCTTTTCGTTTCCCGTACGGATTGCCACAACAGGCGCGGCGCAATTTCAAGCGGCCGGGCGATTGCTCGGACACGGGCAACCGTGCTCGTAGTGTCCTGACCGCCCACCGGTAGCCGGACAAGCGAATGTGATTTGCGTTGCCGCGGACATCGCAGTCTACAATATGCGATGTCTCGCTGCTCTCCACTCCGACGCTATGCGTTGTACATCGCGTTTCTTGCCGCGGCGCTTGTGCCGACGCTGCAGGCAGTGGCCGGTGCGTCTCATACAGTGGTTTTGAAAGACCCTTTGATGCTCGCGTCCATGACTTACAATGAACATGCACAGCGCCTGCGGACAGGCCCCGATGCCGCCGATGCGGGAGCCTCGAACCAGCTTGATGAACAATGCGAGCAACTCTGCGCCGTGCATGAGACCACGCTTTCCGCAATGGCAAACGTCGGCGACCCGTGGCGGCGCGGTCAAAGCACTTACATGCCAACCAGAGAATTCTGGAGGGCCATATTCCTGGAGCACGATGCGCCCCCTCCGCGGTCCTGAGCGATCCTTGCTCCCCGCATAGCGGGGTTGTGATGCCCGGAGCAGTGACTGCTCGCGGGTCCATACTTGGGATGACGGGCGGATCTGCCCTACGGAGACTTCACTATGAACACTATTTCACGCCGCGGCTTTCTTGCCGCTTCCGCCGCGCTTGGCGGTTCACTTTTGCTGCCCGCAGTGCCCCGTGCGCAGGACGCGCCGCTGGCCTTGCGGGCCACGACCCATACCTTGGAGATCGACGGCAAGGCCGCCACCGTCTATCGCCTGTCCAACGCGGCCGGAGGCTCCGGGCTGATCCTCGACCCCGGCACGCGGTTTCGCGTCGACCTCAGCAACGAACTGGATGTCGAGACGATCATCCACTGGCACGGCCAGATCCCGCCGAACGCGCAGGATGGCGTGCCCAACACCAATCCGATGCTGAAACCCGGAGAGGTGCGCGCCTATGATTTCGCGCCGCTGCCGGGCACGCATTGGATGCACAGCCATGTTCCGACGCAGGAGATGCAGCTTCTGGCCGCGCCATTGATCGTGCGCACGGCGGCGGACGTGGCGGCCGACCGGCAGGAGGTGGTGATGTTCCTGCATGACTTCTCTTTCAAGACGCCCGAAGAGGTTCTGCTCGAAATCGCAGGCGGAAAGCTCGGCACGGACACTGCCGGCATGCACGGCATGAGCCATGGCGCGCCGGGGGCGCAAGGCGGTGCCGGTCCAATGACCGGAATGTCAGGCATGTCAGGAATGGCCGGCATGGCGGGAATGCAGATGGACCTCAACGACTTCGACTTCGACGCCTATCTAGCAAATGACCGCACCCTCGCCGATCCAGAAGTTGTGCGGATCGAAAAGGCCGGACGCGTCCGGCTGCGCATCGTCAACGCCTCCGCCGCGACCGCCTTTCTGATCGACACGGGCGCGATCGACGGACGGCTGG
>JBFIHV010000430.1:0-1816 GCA_041601595.1 Amylibacter sp.
GCCTCTGCCTTGGCGGTGACGATGCTCTGTTCATAATTGCCCTTGGACCGCAGGACACGGGCGCCGAGCGCGCGGATACGGTCGGCGAAACCTTCGGGCACGGTCTCTGCCAGAACGATCACCGCCTGTGCCCCGAAAACCTTGGCGCCGGCAGCGACCGACAGGCCGTGATTTCCGGCGCTTGCCGTAATGAAGGTCATATCCTTCGCCAGCGCCTTCGCCTTCGGTCCCGTCAGGTCGGCGCCGCCCGAAGCATCGGAAATCATCTGGGCGACGGCATAAGCGCCGCCGAGCGCCTTGAAGCTGCCGAGACCCATTCGTTGCGTTTCATCCTTGACCCAAAGCCGCGCAAGCCCCAGTGTTTTGGACAGGCTTTCCAGCGATCGAAGGGGGGTGGGTTTGTAGACGGGGCAGGATCCGAGCAGGGCGAGAGGCCGCGTGGCGTCTACCCTGAAAAGATAGGGCTTCCTGTTGTCGGACCGGTGTGCGTTCAGAATCATCATTTTTGCATGATACAACCTGTAAAATATTCCACGGCGCAACATTTCGGCATTTTTTGCATTTTTTTCTCAAATCCGTGAATCATATGATGTGACACGGTCAGTCCTGTGAGACACCAATGGGCTGACAGATCGCGCCTATGGTTGGAGCAAGCCATGACCACAGCCCAACGGTTTTCCGAAACCGATTATCAGGACAGAACGCATAAGATTCAGACTCTTATGGCTGAATCCGGCTTGGGCGTCCTGCTGCTGACCAGCGAGCCGGACGTCCGGTATTTCTCGGGATACCTGACGCGGTTCTGGGAAAGTCCGACGCGCCCGTGGTTCCTGCTGGTGCCTGCCTCCGGCAAGCCCGTCGCCGTCATTCCCGGTATCGGCGCCGAATTGATGGCGACGACTTGGATCGACGATATCCGGACATGGCCCGCCCCGAGGCCCGAAGACGACGGCGTGGAACTGCTGGCCGACACGCTGCGGGAACTGGCCGGGCCCAAAGGCAGTGTTGGTGTTCCGATGGGGCACGAAAGCGCCCTGCGCATGCCGCTGGCCGATTTCGAACGTGTCCGCAAGGCCATTGCGCCGCGCAAGATCGTGGATGCGACGGCAATCTTGCGGCGCGTGCAGATGGTAAAATCCTCGGCCGAGATCGCGCTGATCGGGGAAATTTGCGGCATCGGCGACCGCGCCTTTGACCGGATCGGGCAGACGGCACGGGCTGGCATGCCCTTGTCGGACGTTTTCCGGCAGTTCCAGATCGGCCTGCTGTCCGAGGGCGCGGACTGGGTTCCCTATGTCGCGGGTGGCGCGGGGCAGGGCGGCTATGCCGACGTGATCTCGCCCGCCTCGGCGCGGCCCTTGCGAGACGGCGATCTGCTGATGCTGGACACAGGCGCGGTGCTGGAGGGATATTTCTGCGATTTCGACCGGAACTGGGCGATCGGGTCGGCCTCGGACGAACTGCGCGCGGCGCATGCTGCGCTCTATGAGGCGACGGAGGCAGGGTTTGCCGCCGCCCGCCCGGGGAACACGGCGGCGGATGTGTTTCAGGCGATGCAGTCGGTGATCGCCAAATCCGGCGATGCAGGTGCGGGTGGCCGCTTGGGCCACGGCCTGGGCATGCGGCTGACCGAACCGCCTTCGCTGATAGCATCCGACAATACGGTGCTGGAGGCTGGAATGGTTCTGACGCTGGAGCCGGGGCTGCAACTCGGCGCTGGCAGGATCATGGTGCACGAAGAGGACATCGTGATCGGGGAAGGCGGCGCACGCTGGCTGACACGCCGCGTTTCGCCGGAACTGCCGATTCTGGGAGA
>JBFIHV010000431.1:0-1799 GCA_041601595.1 Amylibacter sp.
TCAAGCGCCTGAAGCTCTTTCGTGGGCAGGTGGTTGGTAATCTTGGTCATTCGTTGGTTCCTCAGGGGGTGGGGTGCTCAGACGTTCAGCATCAGGTGCTGGCGTTCCCAGGGTGAAATCTCGCGCTTGAACTCCTCGAGTTCGGCGGTCTTGATGGCGATGTACAGGGCGCAGAATTCCTTGCCCAAGGTTTCGCAGATAAGCGTGTCCTCTTCGAACAGTGTCAGCGCGTCGGCCAGATTGTCCGGCAGGACCGCGCCGCCGATATAGGCTTCGCCCTGAACCGGTGGCCGCGGTTCGATCTTGTTGACCATGCCGAGGTACCCGCAGGCCAGGCTGGCGGCGATGGCCAGATAGGGGTTGCAGTCGATGCCGATGACGCGGTTTTCCACGCGGCGCGCCTCGACCGTGGATGTCGGAATGCGCAGGCCGGTGGTGCGGTTGTCGGCCGCCCATTCCAGATTGGTGGGCGCGCTCATCCCCGCAGTGTAGCGGCGGTAGGAGTTCACATAGGGCGCAAGCAGGGCCACGACGGACATCAGATGCTTTTGCGATCCGCCGATGAAATGCAGAAACGCGTCCGTGTGCGATCCGTCCGCCGCGGTGAAGATGTTTTCGCCCGTGTCGATGTCGAGGATGCTCTGGTGCAGGTGCATCGCGCTGCCGGGTTCGCCGCGCATCGGTTTGGCCATGAACGTCGCGAAGCTACCGTGTTCCAGCGCCGCCTCCCGGATGGCGCGTTTGAAATAGAACACCTGATCCGCAAGTTTCAGCGGGTCGCCGTGCAGCAGGTTGATCTCTATCTGGCCGGCGCCGCCTTCCTGTATGACCGTGTCGATCGCCAGACCCTGCGCTTCGGCATAATCGAAGATCGTGTCGATGACGGGGCCGTATTCATCGACCGCCACCATCGAATAGGCCTGACGTCCGGCGCCTTTCCGCCCTGTCCGGCCCACTGGCGGCTCGATCGGTTCGTTCGGGTCGATGTTCGGCTTGGTCAGGTAGAATTCCAGTTCCGGGGCCACGACGGGCTTCCATCCCTTGTCGGCGTACATGCCCAGAACACGCTTCAGGATGTTGCGCGGCGCAATCGGTACGGGCGAGCCGTCGCGGTATTCCAGATCGTTGATAATCTGCAGCGTGACGTCATCGGCCCACGGAACGGCGGATGCGGTCGCCATATCGGGGCGCAGGATAATATCGGATTCCATCCACTGGTTCTCGATATCCATGTCGACATAGTCACCGGTGATCGTCTGGTAGAACAGCGATACCGGAAGGAAGAACGTGCTGTCGGGCGTGAACTTGAACGATGGCATGGATTTGCCGCGCGACATGCCGGCTAGGTCGGGGATGATGCATTCCACTTCCTCTATACGCCGCCCGTTGCGGTATTCGGTAAAATCCGCCGGCAGCTCGTCGATCCAGTCGCGAGGGGTAGGAATAGTCATTGTGTCACCGTTTCGGTCTTTTGCTGGTCATTGGTTGCGTGCGTGCCGGTCTCTGCAAAGCCCGGCCTGATTCGCCACCCGTTCTGGTTGCAACTGCAGGGCGGCTTGGCATTCCTCAGTTTATTGGTGCCTTCAAATAATATGATCATATTATTCCTTGTCAATTGTTTTCGGCGGAGCTTTCTCGCCGCTTTGCGCCTGCCGGATCTGGTCCATCCCCTGGCGGATATCCTCGCGGATCGCCCGGGCCACTTCGTCTGCGTCGCCGGCGCGCATGGCGGCCAGAGCCTGCTCGTGCCGGTCGGGCAGGTTGTAGGTGCCCACACGCCCGCAAACCACGCGCAGCGA
>JBFIHV010000432.1:0-1716 GCA_041601595.1 Amylibacter sp.
GAATGATCGGGATCGCCGTAGTAGGCTTCGCGGTCCGCGAAAACCAGCTTGAGCGTCTCGGAGACAAGGTGGACGAACTCGTCGCCACGCGGGTCCAGCGCAGCGATGTCGTCCCTCTCCAGAATCCGCAACGCCTGAAGCAAGGCCGGTCCCTGCGTCCACGCGCCGCCCTTCCAGACGGTCCAGCCGTGGTGGTCCACCGACAGCGGCGCCTCGACGGTGGCCCGCCAATTCGCCATATCCTCGCCGGTCAGAACGCCCTTGCGCCGCGCACCTGCGCCATCCATGACACAGGCGTCACGCAGATAATCGTCGATCGCCTCAGCGACAAAACCATTGTAGAAGGCGAGGCGTGCGGCCTCGATCTGCGCCGCGCGGCCTGAGGCCGCCTCCGCCTCTTGCAGCAGCTGCGTCCAGAAATCAGCCAGTTGCGGATTTGCAAACAACGCACCGGCCTTCGGGACCGAGCCGTTCGGCAACCAGACCGCCGCCGAGGTCGGCCATTCCTCGGGAAAAAAATCCGCCAATCCGGCGATTGCATCGGAAACCCTTGCCAGCATCGGGTGCCCGGCCCGCGCATAGTGGATCGCTGGCTCCAGCACTTCGCGCAGGCTCAGACGGCCGTGATCGCGCAGCATCAGCATCCACGCGTCAAAGGCTCCGGGCACCACGGTCGCCAGCAGCCCCGAACCGGGGATCATTGTCAGCCCCTCGTTGCGGTAATGCGAAATGGTCGCGCCTGCGGGCGCAGTGCCCTGACCGTAGATCATCTGCGTTTCATCCTGACCGGCGACACGGATCAGCGCCGGCATATCGCCCAGAGGACCGTTCAATTGCGGCTCGACGACATTCAGCACGAAACCCATTCCTGCCGCCGCGTCAAAGGCGGTTCCGCCCGCTTCCAGCAGTTTCATTCCGACCGCCGATGCGATCCAGTGGGTCGAAGCGACCATCCCGAAGGTTCCCATCAACTCCGGACGTGTGGTGAATGACATTATTCCGCTTCCCCGTTGCGGCATGGTTGGAGCCAGAAACTGCCCCTGCGCCGCTTATCAGATTGAATGAATATCAGAGGATTTCGCTTTGCAGAGGCTCTGACCCATTTTTCGGCTATTTAGGCCGCGGGCTTTTGCGGATGCAAGCGGCGTTTTCAGATGGCAAGGTCAATGCATGTACTTCTCTTTCTGAACATACACTTATCAGACATTTTTCACGCACAGCGGCGACGATCCGGTCTTTCCTGACCTTTACCCGCGGGGTTCCACGGAACGCCGGACTCCCCATGCGCAGTTCCGCCCCTGTCAATCCGCCAAGGCGCGTCCTGTCTATGCGAGTGCGGCGATCACGGCCTCGGTAAATTTTTCCGTGCTGCCGGCTCCCCCCAGATCCGGAGTGCGCGCGGAACGGTCCTGCAGGGCCTGAGCCACCGATTTCTCGATGCCTTGCGCCGCGCGACACAGCTCCTGACGGCCCATTTGCCGCCCTCCCCAATCCAGCAGCATAGCCGCCGACAGGATCAGGGAAGCGGGATTTGCCTTGCCCTGCCCCGCGATGTCCGGCGCCGAACCATGCTGGGCCTGCGCCATCGCCCGCGAACTTCCGGCGTTAAGCGAGGCCGCAAGCCCAAGGCTGCCCGACAGTTCCGAGGCGAGGTCGGACAGAATATCGCCGTACATGTTCGTGGTCACGATCGTGTCGTAGCGCGACGCGTCCCGC
>JBFIHV010000433.1:0-1692 GCA_041601595.1 Amylibacter sp.
CGACCAGACGCTTTTCACGCGGTTCGCCTATGCAATGCTGACAGTGGCTGGCGTCAAGCTGCTCTATGATGCAATGATGACACTGTTTTAGCCATTTTTTGCCGATCCATTGACACAAAACAAGAACACTTGTAGAACTTAGCCGAACGAAAGCGATACAAACAGGGATTGGAGCGGTTCAATGTTGACGCGTAAACAACTGGATTTGCTGGAATTTATTCATCGCAGAATGCAGAAAGACGGCGTTCCGCCCTCGTTCGACGAAATGAAGGAAGCGCTGGACCTGCGCTCCAAATCCGGCATCCACCGGCTGATCACGGCACTTGAGGAACGCGGTTTCATCCGCCGTCTGGCGCATCGCGCCCGCGCGATCGAGATCGTCCGCCTGCCTGATACGCTGGCCGATGCATCGGAAAAGACCGGTTTCCAGCCTCGGATCATCGACGGCGACCTGAAACCGGCCCCGCGCAATGCCATGCCGATCGAGGCGACACACGCGCTGAACCTGCCCGTCATGGGCCGGATCGCGGCCGGTACTCCGATCGAGGCGATCCAGCAAATTTCGCATAACGTGGCGGTGCCGGGCGACATGCTGTCGAACTCCGGACGGCATTATGCGCTTGAAGTCAAGGGTGACAGCATGATCGAGGCCGGTATAAACGACGGCGACATCGTGGTGATCAACGAACAGAGCGACGCCAACAACGGCGACATCGTCGTGGCGCTGGTCGAGGATCAGGAGGCCACGCTGAAACGCCTGCGCAAACGCGGGTCGGCGATCGCGCTGGAGGCCGCGAACCCGGCCTATGAAACGCGCGTCTACCGCGACGATCAGGTGAAGATACAGGGACGTCTCGTCGGGCTGATCAGAACTTACTAGCTGCCCGCACCTCTTTCGAATTCCATAACCGCGCGCCGGTCGTCTGGCGCGCGGTTATTATTTTCGGCGCCGCGCCACGGGTCACGATCGCGACCGAACCTTCTGTTTGCAGAAACTCCGAAGACACGAAGCGGCAGGGTCCGTCCGGACCGGTAGCCCATTGCGGGGCGATCAGAATATCGACCTTGGCGCAGGCCGGGCCAAGATTCTGGCCGGACTCTTCCTTGCCCCAGAAATATCCGATCCGCCGCCCGTCCTTCTCGACCACGAAATCATCCGCCTCGAACACCTGCCGCCCCGCCGCCTCGGCCTGATCCGCCTTGTCGCCGTCATTTTCCAGCCAGGTTACGGCGGCAAACCCGTTCCCGCGTTTTCGGGTCAGGGCCCGTCCGTTTTCGCCCATGACGCCGACCAGACGACCGTTGTCCGTAACCAGAACGTCGGGGCGATCCGTCGCCGACCAGAGCATGAAACCTGCGATCGAGACCGCAACGCCGAGCCAGCGCAGATGCCCCTGCCAGAGCATGAAGATAATCGCGCCGGCAGCGATCAGGGCCAGAACCTGACCGGGTGCGGATTTCATCTGCGTCACCGAGGCCTCGAAGCTGGCGATCCAGTGCGCGACGTATAGTATCCAGCCAATGCCGGCCTGCATCGCCTTGAGCGGCAATTGCTCCAATCCGACGGCCGAGAACAGGCCGGCCACCACCGCGCTCGGCATCACCGCCATGCCCATCACCGGTACGCTCAGCAGATTGGCGAGCAGCCCCAGCTTGGCAATCTGGTTGAAGTGAAACGCCGAGATCGGCGCG
>JBFIHV010000434.1:0-1521 GCA_041601595.1 Amylibacter sp.
CGCCGCCACTGTCCGCCGAGCGGAAACAGGCGATTGAAACCGAGGTCGCGGATGTGGCAGACCCCGACCTGAGAAAAGCCCTGTCCCTGCTGGGGACCAATGTGCTGACACACCCGAAGACATACAAAGGTAACTAGAATGTTCAAAAAACTCGCCCTGACATCCGCTATCGTCGCCGCCGTGGCGCTTGGCGGCTACCTGTGGACATCCTCCGGACCGGACAGAGCCGGTTCCACGCTGATACCCGCCGCCGTCGCCCAGGAAGCAGCGGCCACGACGTCAGAGGCCGAACCGGCAGAGGTCATCGAGATGACCCTCGGCAATCCGGACGCAAAGGTGACGCTGATCGAATACGCGTCCTTCACCTGCATCCACTGCGCCAACTTCCACAACAATTCCTACGATCAGCTCAAGGCCGATTTCATCGACACCGGCAAGATCAAGTTCATCTACCGCGAGGTTTACTTCGACCGCTTCGGACTGTGGGCCGGCATGCTGGCGCGCTGTCAGGGTCCGGTCAAGTATTTCGGCATCACCGACCTGCTGTTCGAGCGCCGCGACGACTGGCTGCTCAAGAGCGACGCCGAGATCGCCGAAGGCCTGCGCAAGATGGGCCGGATCGCGGGCATGACGGACGAGACCATCAATGCCTGTCTGGCGGACAGCGCAAAGGCACAGGCGCTGGTGGCCGAGTATCAGAAGAACAAGGAAGCCGACGGCGTCGAATCGACACCGAGCTTTCTGATCAACGGCAAGAACGTCAGCAATCCGGGCTATCCGGCGCTGAAGGAAATGATCGAGAAGGAACTCGAAAGCTAGGCCGGAACTTCGCCCCGCGGCGGCGCGCAAGCGCCGCGGTCAGGCCCGAAACAACCCTTCCAGCATTTGCGTCAACACTTCGTCGTCCGCGATTTTCAGACGGACCGGCAGGGTCAGGACTTTCTGCTGAAAGGAATAGGGCAGGCGGACGGCGTCTTTCTCTGTCGTGACCAGTTGCAGGCCCTTGTCGGCCGCTTCCGACTCCATGCGCCGCAACAGCGTTTCGGGCAGCGGCTGGTGATCGTCGAAACTATGGGTCTGCACGACCTCGGCCCCGGCTTCGCGCAGCGTCGCATAGAATTTTTCCGGCCGGCCGATACCGGCAAAGGCCAGCACCCGCAGCCCCTGCCAGTCCATGCCGGTTTCCAGCGGCTCCAGCGTCCCGCCGATACAGGGCTTGCGGCCGGTTTCCGGCCAGTCCGCGAAAAAACCGGCGCGGTCGGCTGCGTTTCCGATCGCCAGCACGATATCGGCGCGATCGATGCCCTGATCGACCGGCTCCCGCAGCGGCCCTGCGGGCGCCACACGGCCATTGCCGAAACCGGTAGCGGCATCCGCAACCAGAATGGTCAGGTCCTTGGCCAGCGCCGCGTTCTGCATCCCGTCATCGAGCACCAGCACATCCGCGCCGCCCGCCACCGCCGCCAGAGCGCCCGCCATGCGGTCGCGCGCCACCCAGGTCGGCGCGAAGGCTGCCAGCAG